>NZ_JBITPI010000017.1:0-84345 GCF_050467745.1 Paenibacillus sp. NRS-1781 | reverse complement strand
CATCAAATATAGCGACGAAGCCAAAAAGACTCAGCCCTGAGTATCAGTAAATCGTCACTAACATGTTCTTTTCACAAGAAGAATGAGCAATCGAAGGCTAACCCATTTACCGTCGCAAGTCTTGAGAAAAAGTTTACCGTCAATGAGTCTTCCGGTTTTGTACATAGATAAGCTCCTTTACGGAATAGAGGGATTGTTGATATCTTCTATTCGTTTATGTGCTTCTCAAAAGGAAAGGCAGGATTAAAACTGGTTATATTTTGGGTAGTCAGATACATCTTCCCTTTATGTAGGTTATAGAGAGGTTAATATCCAGATGCCAAACCTCTTGTTTCATCCTCAGCACGTTCTATCGCCTGAATCAAAGTCATCAAAGGTTTTTCAAATTTGTATTGAATGGCTTTTTCACACGTACCACCAGCAGCTTCCCACTCCCAAAACGCAATGATGTCAACGGGTTCAAGAAAATATAAAGCTAAGGCATTCACTGGATTTGCAGTGTACAGTTTCATAAACTCTTCGTCTAAAAGTTGATTATACGTAAGATATTGCTCTTGCATCGCTCTTAGGAGAAAAAGCGTACTTTCCTCGTTCACATTAACCATTCGATTAACAAAAGCATTTCGTCTTTCAACCGTATTCAGTATAATTTGTATAGCATTTCGAGTACGCGAAGCTTCAGAAGTAATACCAAGCATATTAATTAGATCATTAGTAGTGAGATCAGAATTATATGGGGCTTGCTCTATAATATACGTCCATTTATCGTCACTTCCATTTTGAAATACTCGAATAGCATCGGAAACGTTATAGCCAATCGTTTGCCATTTTCGATTAAGCACGTCAAAAATGTGAAAATAGTACAACTCTGTTTCTCCGTTGCCTACTTCCTGTCCCCAGACCTTTTTCATACGAACAATGTTTTTAATATCTTGTTTATTGAACTTTTCTTTTAAAATCATAGGTGTCATCTCCAGTTCTATTTTGGTAAAATGTCCATAGCAAAGCTAAGGGTGTTGTACATCATTGTTTTAGGATGATATGATATAGCTTAGCTTTATTTCATCAGTTCCTCTTTATATTTTTTCACTTTATCGTAAATATTTACGACTTATTATAAATAATATCATCAACCCTTTCATTATTCAACTGTTTTAACGTAATTATTTCCGACTTATTGGAATTAAATCATATTTTCTATGTCATCTGGTATTAAAGAAGGAGAATGATAAATGATTAGTTTTGAACCATTACAAATAACTTTGATTAAAAAGAAAATCTCTAAAATGGAGTTTATAAAACTAATGAATATCTCCCCGTCAACTGCCGCTAAAATGTGGCGTAACGAGTACATAGCTATGAAAATTATCGACGATATATGTAACAAGCTAGAATGTAATTTGACAGATGTCATTGAACATACTCCAGATGATAAATTGAATCAAAGTACTCAATAGCTACCCCCAAATTAAACGTCAAAAAGAAGCCCATAACATTAATCGGGCTTCTTCTTTATACATATCAAACTATCCTTAACTCAAGAGGCATTGGAAGAAGATTTAAAAGATTCCAGCCGATAAGTATAGGATACTCCGGCTATTTTAAAAGTGTCTCCGTCCTTCATTGCATACTCCTTGTAAGGCACCATCGCCTCTCCGTTCAGAACGGTTCCGTTCGTCGAGGACAAATCCTTGACGATGTGACCTTGTCCTTCTGCATCTATACAAAGCTCAATGTGAGAACGGGACGCTCCCTCCATATGTTCTACAAACTGGACCAATTGCGAGTCTCTTCCGATGAAGAAGCTGCCTGCAACAAATTGATCTGGCTGCAATCGAATGCGCTCGTCCGCTCCACTTCCTGGTGGCTTGCGCTCCAGACAAGCCATCGGTGCTTGCTGAACGTGTGGAATATGTACTGCCTGATCAGCACGGAGCAGCACCGTTTCCTGCCTCGATGTAGCATTTAGCAGCTCCGTCACACCAGACAAGGACTTATAATATGCCTCGCTGGTATCACTGGCTTCCAAATCATTTCTTCGAGACATACCTATCCCCTGTGGCTCGTGCAAGTCGTGACGTGCAGAAGCTTTATCTCCTTGTCCCGTATCCCGGCTACCCATATTTTCAGATTCCTGGTCAGGAAAAGACCAGCGCCAGCTTTCCTGTCCTTGATCACCTGAATCGGAAGATTGCTTATCCTTATTATGACGTCCTGCTACGAATCCGGTTAGCTTATCGACCTGATAACGGTCATTTTTCCGCTGTGCATGAGAAGCTTCACCGAGCCATTCCGAATCCAGTATAGGGACTGAATCAGCATAGGTATGCGGCGAAGCGTCCTTGCGCCCCCATTTTCCCGTCCAGCTCATATAAGCAACGGCTACGAGTACCAAGGTCAGCACAACGGAAATAACGAGCGGTACCGTATCTGGATGATCCAGATAAATATAGCGCCACACAATGGCCGAAGCGAGAAGACAGCCTAAAGCAATGTAAGTTTTATATTTCTGCAATGCTGGCTCCATTTCTCCTATTTTTACATCTGCCTCATCATTCTCCTGTGGCTTCACGGACGGCTTGAGCCGATTAATCCGTTTAAGCTCCTGAATCTCCTGTAGCGTATCCTGATCCTCATGCATTTTTTTCTGGATTCTCGAATCCCTTGAAGCGAAAAATTTGTATTCCTCTCCTAGCCCACTTCCTTCTTGACTCGCTGAATAATCACGCGTTGATGAATGACCGGATAAGGATTGATCAGCATAAGGAAACTCTTTTCGATATGCTGTTGAATGCAATCCATCACGCTCTCCCTGAACTCCCATTCGAGCATGAGTATCTCTACTGCGTGCTTCTCCAGCTTCGCCTTGAACGCTAACGCTGTCTGCACCGACCGTCATCCCTTGCAGCAGCAGCTCCTTCAGCGCCCCCGGATCAAATTCATTCCTGTCGCACAGTTCAAATATGCGCTGCATATGGTGTCCTTGAAAATGAACCACACGCGTCATCAAGCGAATAACCAATTGCTTAAATTGGCTCCCAGCCTGTCCTTCATACAAAACACCCTGCAAAGGGACATAGGTTAAACTGACGTTTTCCCTTGAGCCTGAACCGCTAATAAAAATATAATCCTCATGAAAAATAAATTGGCGCATATCCAGCATATACTGCGGACTACGATGGAGGGCATCCGCCACTTCAAAAAGAATCCTATAGAAATCGGAAGTCGATACTCCTCCTCCCTTCCATACCTGGGACAGCATACGTTGACCCGAAATATCGTAGTGCAGCTCCACCTGAAAATCGACTTCCTTGATTCTTAGCTCCAGAAGACCGGGAATCCGATTGCCAGTCATCATTCCGGTTTGCACGGAATTTAAATCATCGGTCTTAAGCCCGCCTTCCTTGTTCAAAATCATAAATGTCCCGCCGTTGCGGGCAAAATCCCTGCTTAAACCAAACAATTCATGACCTCCTTAGCATTTTTTCCCGATCTCCGTGAGTACCATAATATCTACCTAACCGAACCTGTTATGGCAAAAAGTAAAGATAAGCGCTGATCGCTCCCGGAATGACAGCGGTCATAAAAGGAAACCTGAGGTGTGCCTCCCTCCCGTTCGTCAGCGCCTTGCCGCTGCGAAACAGAAAAAATCCTCCTAAATTAAAAGCCACACGCCGCAGTCTCATCATGGTTTCCCGTCTCCACAGCAGGATCACCACGCCAATAATACCCGCGAAAAAAATCGAATATAGAGCCGATTGCCATGCAAAAGCAGCCCCCGTCCATGCTCCGATCAAGCCAAACAGCTTCACATCACCAGCACCGACAGCTCCCATCCAGTACAGAATCAACATGAAGCCGAATCCCGTCCCCAGTCCAGCCGCTGCAAATAAAAATCCATGCCAGCCCCCAAACACCGTATTAAATAGCAAGCCCACCGCCATACCGGGCATCGTAAGCTTGTTAGGAATTTTCATACTACGTAAATCCGTGACCAGCGCAATCGCCAGCAAAACACCACATACGATATACATCCACGTCAATGCAGTTCCCCCTTAATGATAAGCATGAAGCGTTCCAAACCTTTTTCATCGTTGTTATCTCTATCTACTCGCGTAATGCCTATACATCCGGTCATGATCCATCTGTGTTCCTCTATCCGTCCGCCGTCTTCTCCACCGAAAATGGAACCTCGATACGTTGTCCATCCTCCGTTTCGATCACAAAGCTCCATTGACCGGGTGTCGTATTTGTACCTACAAACCAGTTCCATTCAATAATCCCGTCCGCATCGGCAGAGGTCCAGCCCAAGTGTTGAGCCGTGCTTTGACCCGACTTATAAAGTACAGAAAGATTAGCAGACGTTCCAGGTTCCACCTTGGCCTTGATCAAATTGTATACACCCTTCACAGCAGGCTCAGGCTTGGCAAGCAGTTGTATGGAACCCTGCGCATCCTTAGCCGATGTAGCTCCTGTACCTGCTCCCTCTCCTGTATCTCCGATCCAAAGACGTTCCTCTGCCGCCGCCTGAAGCACAATGCTACGATACAGAAAGGGAACCTTCATCGGCAGCTCATAAGACAGCTCCACCCTAAAATAAGGGTCCTTAGTTCCCGTAAGAGACGGCACATGCACGCTCGTTACGTGTATACGGTCATACTCCAGAATGCTATCCTCTATAAAAGGCTTTAAGAGCGGCTTTAGAGCAGGATCAAGCACGGCTTCCGTCAAGCGTCCTCGTAGCTCCTCCATGGGCTTTTTGCCCCCCTGCACAGCGCTTTCTACCCAATCACCGATGGGAGGTGGCAGTTGGGCAGCAAATTGGCTTGCATATTCACTCACAGATAACTTGGGCAGCTCATCCAGCGGTTGGCGGACCGCATCTATTTTCGCAGATGCCGCATCCACAGCCAGAGACACCGGATAGATTTTAGCCGAGACTTGTTTAACCGCTTCTGAAGCGGTGGTCTGCAAGGCCGTAGATACCAGCGTCATCTGTACCATATAAATCAGAAAAATAATAAAAAACAGAAACAACGGCAACACCAGCGACGCCTCTAAAACGATACTTCCTTGTTCACGGCAACTCCGTCCACCAATCCGCTGTAAATACCGATTAATAAGAAAAATGCGCTGTTTTCGTAACATAGTACACACTTCCCTTAATGCTTTCGCCTTCCTCTGAGGCCAGTCCCAGCATCTTCATCACCCCAGGTAAAAACAACAGCCGCATCCCGTTTTTAACCTCTCCCCTTGCATACGTTTGCCGTTCGGCAGGATTGACATCTGTATTCAGGCGGATCAGGGCCAGCATACGAGACATTTTCCGTTCATTATTACTATGGAGCATGAGGAACAATCTCAAATGATCCTTGTACGTCATTCGAAATTTCAGAAAATCAGACAAAGGCACATACCCCTTCTGAGCCAGCATAATCATATCTTCAATCGCCTTCTCTACCCCATATAGAAGAGCTGCCGCCAAAACGACCAACGGATTGCCTTTGGAGCTATTTTTGACCAATCCCTCCATCGTACGAATGGCCAGCCTCATGGCAAAAATCTCGCCATAAGCGGAGGCCAGGTTTCCTGTCGGATTATGGAAACCGTACAGAATGTACTCGACTTCCTGATTATTCAACTCCAGTTGGTCTCCCAAAATTTGCGCTGCGTTTCCCACACTTCTGCCTGATCCGGCTAAACTGCCAAATCGACTAAAATTCACGTGATTAAAGTAAGAAAGCGCATATTCATTCTGGAAAAATTCATCCCCCAGTTGCGTCAGCAAGCCGGATGCTGCCCCGTATAGACCATCCATACTGTCCATGGATGCTCCTGCCGCATCATAGGTGTCATAGGACAAATCAGCCGATACAGACGGACTGGATGCAGACTGGTTAAAAGAAATACTTTCATTGTAATACTGCTCCAGCTTTTGAAATTGTCCGGCACCTTGCGTACCTTTGGAGAGCATTTCAATGATCTTATAGGCTTGCTTGAGCTTGTTCTTCGCCTCTTTTTCCATTTTTTTACGTTCTTTATCAGATCCACGTCGCATGTCCATTGTTCTGGCTTCATCATCGAGTACATTAGAAGGCCCCGACCAGGCATACGCATTCAAGTATTTATCCATTTCCTTGAGCGTTGAGATCACTTCTTGTCTGAACATATCTGTATTGAGATTCGGATCTGTATAAAAGGATAATGTGCGGATCATACTCGTTAATCTGTTGTTAACCGTATGAATAGCCGTTCGTTGCTCTTCTATAGTCGCTTCCATCTGGTCAAATTCCTTATCAGGAATCAATAAGTCGTCGGCCTCCTGCCTTGCGCTTCCTACAGACGGATCAGCACTGGAGGTCCCTCCACTCGGAGTAGGGGCTGAGGAAACCTCATCATACCCTGCATTGGCAGCCCTCTGTTTATATTGAGCAATGACTTGACGCATCTCTTCGTTAATCTGCCTGGCTTCATTCAACGGCTCCTTAGCCTCTACAAGCAGCTCATCGTGCTCTTCCCCAATGTTAGTCATGGCTTGGCCCAGACGATCAAGCGCCGATCTCGCCCTTCTCGCATATTTCTCGATCTGCATGATTTTAACGTCGTCTACACTCTTTTTATTATCCTCATACACATGAACATAATGCTTATATTGAGCGGCAATATCGGCTACAACCTCAAGTGAATCCCAAATATACTGATTAGGGATATACGCGCCCCTCTGTTTAATAATCCGTTTGCGAACCTCTTCCATATAAGCTCCTGCCTCACGCTGCTTCTCCAGCATGTCATCCAGCTTAGCCTCGCGTTTGTCATACAGCTTTTGCAGCCGTTTCAGCAAATCAACCGTATGGGAAGCCTCTTTCATATTCTGAGATAGCGGCTTCAGCTTTTCGAGCACTTCCACTGTAAAATCAACAGGCGCTTTATACTTCATTTCTTCTCGAATCTGCTCATTAAATATGGCATATCTACCAAGCTCTCTTTCCATATGCAAAGAGCTTGAATCCAGCTTCGTAGTCATAAGCGGCAGTGTGTCTGCCCGCGGCGTGCGCTTGGCGCTGTCGTTCAGCACTTTGACCATAATTTCTTCTCCGCTGCTCTCACCATAAGCAAACAGACCGTAATCCTGTTGCAATGTTGGATCATAGGCAGACATGACTGAACGAACCGCCGCATGGGTCAACCGTTCGGTTTGCACATGCAGCGCGGCAATTCGTGCATAATCAATAAAAACAGCAATAAAGCCGAACATGACCGCCATAATCAGAATCAAAAAGACCGTGACAGCACCTGACTCTCCATCCTTTGCATTACGTCCTTTTCCAAACACCCGCTTCCTCCCTTCCAGTCCATTCGCGTTCTCCGCTCCTTACGGACCGTTCTGTCCATATTGCGTCAATACTTGTCCTGCAACTGCCGGGTTTACCTTTTCCCCCGATCCTCTGCCCATAAACTTTGCTCCATAATATCGAGTCAGCTCCACCGTGCGAATCCATTCCACAGGCTCCACTACCCCTGAACTCATGGTCCCCTGCAAATCCGTCTGATCCAGAAACTGATTCAGCAAAGGCACTTTCACTATTTTATTCAACTCTGTAGTCACCTTACGGCTGATCAGACTGTTCTCATATGTCATCTGTCCCTGCATACCAGCAGGCATGCCTCTCTCAGCATTGGACAGCTTCTGACTAGGCAAATCGCCTCCCCCGCCACCACCGGGCACCTGCACACTTGCCCGATTATGAGCTCCAGCCCAACCAAACAAAGCTCCCAGCATCACATCATCCTTCAAGCGCCAATAAAGCGAATCCCGTTGTCCTTGGGTGAATGCGCCTGTACGCGGTTCCTTGAAGCTGTTATCCCAGCTATAAGCAGCTCGTTCCGAAGCAGTAGAAGCGACCTGCACCAAGATGGATTTTTGATATATGTACAGGCAAAAAAATAACATCACAAAAATGACCAGCAACAGTATAGGAAAGACGAGGGAAGCTTCCAAGGAGAAGCTCCCTTCTTCTTTGTGTGCCAAATTGCGCAGCATTATGAATCCATGAAGTCGTTACTCTTTTTATCCGCTTTTTTCAACAGACCTTCTACAATCTTCTTGATCTGATCCTTGAAAATAATTGCCACCGCAATCAGAATCGCGATAATCAAAATCATTTCCAACGTACCCAAACCGTCCTCATCCTTGTACAATTTACGAATACTGCCTGTTACTAATGTCATCATCGTTGTATTCCTCCTACATATTCATCATCATTAAAGCGGGAGCACCCACAAGCACAATAACCGTTAGCAAAATCAGCGCCATCGGAAATACCAGCTTAGATGAAGCCTGCTCTCCTCTTGTGCGGCTAATCGAAGTCCGCTTGCTCCACAACGTCTGGGACAACTCACGTAAAGCCATCACAAAATCGCTCCCGCCGCGTCTCATATTCAGCAACACCGTTGTCGTAAACACCGTCATTTCCTGAATGCCGCAGCGCTTGCTCAAATGCTCAAATGCCTGTTGAAAGGAATAGCCACTTTCCCATTCCCCCACTGTCTGACGCAGCTCCCGATACAACGGATGTACCGTATCCGCTCCTTTGCGCTCCACGCAATGAAGCAATGCCCGCTGTACCGTCTCGCCTGCGCCGACCAAAAGCATGATTTTACTCAGCAATTCAGGTAACTCCATTAAAATTTGCTGATCCCGCTTCTGTACCTTTCCGTGCAGATCCTTGACCAGCGCTATGGGTACCAGAATGCCCAGCCCCAATCCGAGCACCAGCCCGGTCGCCTCCCCGCCCATCATGAGCGATATTAAAGCTCCACCAGCGGCCATCATGTATCCATAACCCACCATCTCGGCCAGAAAAAGCATCGTTTTCTCCCCGCTGTTGCGCATACCGTACAGCTTTTGTACCGAGCGCTGGAGCTTAAACATCAGTAAAGGCAGTCTTTGGGCGGCACGTGAAGCATGGATCATGTGTACGAAAGGAACCGAGAGCCTTTGCAGCCGCAGTCCCTCCAGCTTCATATGACGAAAGCTCGCATACTTAGCAGCGTACATCCGGTTCAGCACCACCCAACCTCCCACTTGCAGAACCAGCATGACCAGACAAACCAACATCACCATGCCTATCTCTCCTTACACCTCAATTTTCATAATGTGGTTGATCCACACGAGACAGCCACCAAGCACCAATAGGCAAAAGGTAGACAAAATCATACCTGTCCCGCTGTATAGCGGCATCATGTAATCTCCCGCAGTCATGGTCATAAACAGTACAAACAGAAAAGGCGCCGCAAACATAACCCTCGATTCAAAACGTTTCTGCGCGATCATCACACCGATCTCTTGCTGAATTTCCAGCTTCTCCCCTATAACACTTGAAGCCCGTCGCACGACCTCCACCAGATCACCCCCGGTTCGTTTGCAAGCTGCAAACACGTCCGCAAAATTCGTAATATCCTCCATCTGCGCCCGATGAGCAAAATCCTGTAAAGCCGTCTCCACGGGTTGTCCAATTTCCAGACAGGCTGTAATAATGTTAAATTCAAAAATCAGATCATGATCTCCATCCGGGCTAAGCAGCCTTAAATCCTCCACGGCTTCACGAAAGCCGTTCTCCACCGACCTTCCCGCCGAAAGGGAAGACGAGAGCGAATATAAAGCCTGCTTGAATTGAATGCTTAAAGCCGACCTGCGCCGTTGCAGCAAATGCTGACGAAAATAACGTGGCGTCACCAAAGCCCCAGCAGCGCATAGCAACGACAATATCCATTGATGATAAAAAAGATAGCCGATCATCGCGAATAGCACGCCACTAAAGAGGATACACAAGCTTTTTTGCACAGGTGAAAGTGTATATACCGTATAGTCCGGCAGGGAAGTAGTCTGACTGGATGCTTGCTCCGGCTTCACAGCCGCTTTTCCTGGCTTCATACCGACGCTTCCCCCCTGCTCCAGCTTTCCGACTTCATCCCGGCCATTTGCAGCTTCAATGTATGCTGTAGACCTTCACCGCAACGCTCCAGCCCTCCGACGATACGTCCTTTACTTTCGCCCCGCTCCTGAAAACGATAGAGCGGATTAAGTATCACTTCACCGTTTTCAAAGCCAGTTACCTCACTAATTTCCAGCACCCGTCTGGATTTGTCTCGCAATCGTGACAGATGCACGAATATATCAATGGCCGAGCTGATCTGTTGTCGTACGACACCAAGCGGAAGATCAGCCCCGCCCAGTACCATCGTTTCCAATCTGCTGACCATATCGCGAATATTATTCGCGTGCCCCGTTGAAAGACTTCCATCATGTCCTGTGTTCATCGCCTGTAACATATCCAACGCCTCGCTTCCCCTGACCTCACCTACCACAATGCGATTGGGCCGCATACGCAGGGAGGAACGTATCAGATCACGAATCGTGATTTCACCCTTACCCTCGGTGTTGGCATTCCGTGTTTCCATGGAAACCAGATTAGGGACGGTTACAATTTGCAGCTCTGCCGAATCTTCAATCGTAATAATCCGTTCCGACGGCGGAATAAACTGGGATAATGCATTCAGAAAGGTGGTTTTACCGGAACCCGTACCCCCGCTTATAAAAATGTTGTACTTGCTGCGTACCAAGTCCTTGAGCATATGGGCGGCTTCTGCATCCAGCGCCCCCATTCGTATCAAATCATCCATCGTCATCGGACGCTCGGGAAACTTCCGTATCGTCATCGTCGGCCCTTTGAGAGCGACTGGCGGTAGCACAATATTTACGCGTGATCCATCCTTTAATCGGGCGTCGACAATCGGCGAAGACTCATTCACAATCCGGTTCACCCCGGCTACAATCGTCTGAATCAAATCCTCCAGTCGCTCACGGGATTCAAATTGATCGGGTGCCTGGATCACCTCACCTGCCCGCTCCACAAAAATTTCCCGGTGACTGTTAATCATAATTTCCGTAACCGTGGGATCATCAATCAACGGCTGGAGCACATCCAGCCCACGGAAGGAATTAAAAATTTTACGGACGAGCGCATGCTTTTCTCTGGAGGTCAAACCTGCCAGCTCTATGTCATGCAAAATTCGATTTTCAATATGCCGCACTAACTCTGCATCCCCTACTGAGGACGTGACGTCCAGGCCTCCCCGGATATCCGCTCGTAGTGCACGAAACCGTTCTTCATTCATGTTCATCGCCCCCCCCCTTAAGACCAAGCGGCGGGCGGCTGTGTTACAGTCTCCACATTCAGTAGCTCGCGGCACAGCTGGCGAATTTCCCGCTGATAAATCGGTGAACTAAGCAGCAGCTCACGATGCTGCATCTGCTTCCATGAAGGAATGTAAGGCAGCGCTCCGCTCAGCTCCATAAAGTCCCGAGGTAACGGATTGACCATAGTCCCCATATAACGGTTCACTACAAAACGGGTTTTGGTCAGCATGGCTTCAAGTCCTTCCGGCTGTGTGGCTTCCAGAGCATCCAGCCATAGACCGCACTTGTGCATACTCATTAAATCGTCCGCCAGCAGCCAAATCAGCTTATGGCTGGCTTTACACACAGCTTGAGCCCGGTCACCATTTTCAGACTCGCTATCTACGATTACGACATCATACTGTCCGCTTTCGGCAATCGTCCGAATCAGCTCTATCGCCTCATCACAGGTCATGTCCATCAGTTCCTTGCGGTTATTAACAGGCTGAAAGGTGTCGGCCTGAATTTCAGAACGACGCACACAATACGAAGTGACAGATAAGGGATTTCTCTCATACCCCGCTGCCTTGAGATCATAAAGCAGTCTGGACAGTCCCTCTCCTTCTGCTCCACCGGAACCCATGAACAACGAACTTGAATCCACCGTTTCCAAATTCAAATAAAAAACCGAATACCCCTCATTTCCCAACTGCTTGGAAATATTGAGCGCAGCCGTTGTCTTGCCCAGTCCGCCGGAGGCTGCAACCATGCCAATAATCATTCCGCCTTCCCGGCTGTTTACGCTCTGCTGCCCACTTGTCCGCTGTCTCGCCGTTTCCAAAATAAAGCCCACCAGTTCAGACAAGGGCTGATATTTTAATAAAGGTTGTCCGTATTCGCTCACCTGTTCCCCCTCGTGAAGCACAAGACAAGGGATATCAGAAGCCTCCCGATCTATCCAAAGACTCAAAAAAGCGGCTTCACCCACCACAACATCCGGCTTTTTCATTCCAGCCGTTTCCATCATGTATTGGCAAAATGCCTCAGGCTGCGAAAATGCCGTTACTCTCAGCCTTCTGGCGTACTCGCTTCCGTATACATAATTCAGCAGTGGCTCAATATAATCCCGACTACCTACAGCCAGAACCACTTTTACCGGAATCATGACGCTCTTCCCCTCCCCAAAAAACAACGCAAAAAAGCACCGTTCATCAAACCGTACAAACATACGGTTGGTGAACGGTGCTTCCGTCACGTGCAATCTATTTAATCGTAGAATAGCACAGCGCCTATTTTAGAGCAAGCATTTTTTATGTTAGAATTTCTTCACAATCCTTATGTAGCAAAAGGCGGGCATTCAAGCCCGCCTCCATTGCCTTAATCTTAGTAGAATTTGTGATGACAAGGACGATGACAGTGATGGTGACGATGATGACGATGTTTCCGGTGGTGATGTCCTTTCAGAACGCCACATTCTACATGAGTGAAACAACGACGCTTAACTTTAGGAACATACTTAACTGTAATCACCGTTGTTTTGGTAAGCTTCTTAAAGAAACGTTTTTTGGGCTTAGGAAAATGACAATGATGCGGACGATGTTTAAACATATTCAAATTCGCCTCCAATTCTTTGAGATAGAATATACTATGGAAGCACTGAACAATCGGAAACCAGCATCTGACTATTTATAAAAGGATTAGGCGATTCAATCCTCTTCCTCCAACTTGATGTCCGGATCATAGTCCGCCACGATCAGAACATCCATATGACGCGCTTGACGGAGAATTTGCGGGACGACCGCATCCTTTCCCCAACGGCTGCTTCTGGAGGACTGCCCCACAATTAACTGCGTCCCCATGTACCCTTCCACCGGAGTAATCAATATATCAGCAATCTTTCCCCGACTGGAAACAAGCCGGATTTCGAAGGTTCCTCCCAGACGGTGGGTTAGCATTTTCAATTGCTCCAGTCGCAAGTTTAGCTTCTCCGGTATGCTTATACCTACATGAACATAGGTCACGATCCACACCGCCTTCAAACGAAAAGCAATACGAAAGCCACGTCGAATCAGCCTTTCATCATTGTTACTAAGCGTCACCCCTACGAAGATTACTTCCTCTCTTCGCCACGGACCTCTAAGCGATTCGTGTCGATCCCACGATTCCAGCCGTTCGTCTACATCATCTGCCAATTCCCGCAGAGCAAGCTCACGCAGGGCAATCAGATTGCCTAATTTAAAAAAATGGCTAAGCGCCTGCTCCACTTTGACTGGATCGTATATTTTGCCATCACGCATACGCTGCTGCAACGATTTGGGAGCCACATCAATGAGCTGTACCTCATCGGCTAGCCGCATCATATGGTCGGGAACCGTCTCCCTCACCCGAATCCCGGTAATCTGCTCAACCGCGTCATTCAGACTCTCCAGATGCTGTACATTCATTGTGGAAATGACAGAAATCCCTTGTTCCAAAATCGTCAGTACATCCTCATAACGCTTGGATCTTGAACTGCCGGGAACATTGGTATGCGCCAGTTCGTCAATTAGGACCACCTCGGGATTGCGCCTGAGAATCGCTTCGGTATCCATTTCCTCCAAATGTACGCCATGCCGCTCCATAGTCTGACGAGGAACGGTATCCAGCGAGCCTACTTGTGCCAGCGTTTCCGCCCTTCCATGCGTTTCCAGCAGTCCGATAACAATATCAATCCCGCTTGTCAGCAGATCATTTCCCTCTCTGAGCATCGTGTACGTCTTGCCGACACCAGGAGCAGCACCAATATATACCTTGAGCCTGCCGCGCCGGATTTTGGCAGCCTCAGCCTGCGCTTCCTCATCGCTCAGACGATGATACGGATCATTGTCTCCCTCCTCCTGCCTCATCGTCGGCAAAATACGTTCGCCCTCCTGCTCAGCACGGTCGGCAATAAGCAGCAGATCCATATTTTTCATTCGCTTAAAGATTCCGTTTACCAGCGAGCCTCTGATCAGCTCCTGCCACCGGGTCTGCCGGGAATGTCCCATAACGATCCGGGTAACATTACGCGCCACCGCATAATGGATAAGCTGACGAGGCAATCTTCTGCGGGAAATGAGCGGGATTTCTTCAAATTCCGATCCTACCTTTTCAACCAGCTGCACAATTGAGCGCTTGAAGGCTGCCGATTCCTTGGACAGCTTGCCCTTCGGATCGACAAAGGAGGCCACCAGCATATCTCCGCCCAGTCTCTTGGCCACCTGCTCCCCCCTGCGTACATAAATGGACCCGTTCCAGTGATACTGGACAGGCACCAAAATACGCTCTGCGGCTCCTGACGCCCCGTGCAAACCCAATTCCTCCCGATGCCGCTCCAGTGAATCGTTCACATCCTCCGCTACCAATCGCAGAGCCAGCTCACGCAGCTTACCCAGATTCCCCCGATGAAACATCTCAGGATTGGGCGTATGCATGTACCCTTTCGCCAGCCGCTCCAAAATCGTTTCGGGTGTGACATCAATCAGACGAATTTCATCCGCCAGCTCCAGTGTATCGACAGGAACCGTATATTCTGCCTCTATCCCTGTAAGCTGATAAACCCAATCCGTAATCCCTTCCAGCTCATAGACATTGACCGTCGTAATGACGCTAATTCCTAGCTCTAGCAGATATTGAATATCCTCCAGCCGTGTTGGAAATGGGGCGCCTTCCCGGTTGCGATGTGCCAAATGATCCACCAGTACCACCTCGGGATTGCGATCCTCCAGTGCTTTCAAATTTAAATCCTTCTGCTCCACCCCATCCTGAACCCAATGGATACTGGGCACCCGCTCCAGTGTGCCTACCTGCTCCACCGTCTCACGCCGCTGCATGGTCGATACTGCACAAATTACAACGTCGATACCTTCATGCTGAAGCGATTGTCCTTCCAGAAGCATATGATACGTTTTGCCTGACCCACTGACCGCTCCAATGTATATTTTGAGTCTGCCCCGATGCAGTTTGTTTATGGAATCCAATATTTCCTCTGGTGATTTACGTTTAAAGCTCTCCATCTTTGTGCCTCCCTGCTACGTGACAGATTGTTCCTTCCGTTCTTGTATCGCTGTAATGAATGTACTCCCGTGTCCCCAACAATTCAAGATGCTCCGCTCCAGCTTGTGCAAAATAAGTCATACAGGGCAGCATACGCGCAAAAAAAACGCGCATTCAGGCGTTTTCTACCTGTCTGCACGCTATTTTAGGCACTCATAGATGATCGCTTTCTGCGAATTACTTGCTGTCTTCACGAACTAATCCTCGTTGCTGGAACAACTTTTGCCACACCACCCCATGGGACGGGGAGAAGAGGAAGGCCAACAGCAACAGCAAACCCGATACACACAGCATACATGCGGCAATAGAGGCATCCAGTACACTTGCTGTGTAAAAGCCTGCTACCGAACTGATCGCCCCCAACCCGACGCTGTACACAATCATACGGGATAGCTTCTCCGTCAGCAGATAAGCCGTAAGAGGCGGTACCACGAGCATTCCGACCACCAGAATCGCACCCACACTCTCAAACGATGCCACCGTCGTAAGCGAGACGAGACTCATCAGCAGATAATGAAAAAAAACAACCGGAATACCTAGCGAAGCCGCTAGTGCGGGATCGAAGGAAGTGATTTTAAATTGCTTGAAAAATAATCCTACCACGAGCAAATTAATCAAAAACATCGCACCCGTAATCCACACCGCTCTCGGACCGACATCTACGCCGGCTATCTCCAGCGTATTCCATGGCACATATGCAATCTCACCATATAGCACGTGATCCATATCCAGATGGACGTTGGAGGCAAACACGCTAACCAGCAGAACACCTATGGCAAACAGTGTCGTAAACACCACACCAATGGCGGCGTCACTTTGCAGACCGCTTTGCTGGAACAACTGAATCAGATACACCGTCAGGAGTCCCAATACCGCTGCACCAAACATCATCCACACTGAATCCCTAGACCCGCTGATCAAAAAAGCAATGACAATCCCCGGCAACACGGCATGGCTGATCGCATCACCGATCATGGCCATTTTCCGAAGCACGAGAAAGCAGCCAACCATACTGCATCCCCCTGCCACTAACATTCCCGTCAAGATCACATAAAAGGTACTCACAGCGCACGCTCCTTTCCATGGTGTGTAGCGGTTGCCTGCTCCAGATTTTTTCTGACGTTCAACCGAACGATAGCCTTGGAAATTAACCCGCGCTGCGGTGCAAAAACCAGACTCACACCGAACACCACGGTCGCGCACAGCACACACAACGGCCCTGTGGGCAGATTTTGCCCCAAAGCGCTAATGATTGTTCCACCGAAGCCCGCTATAGCACCAAACAAGCCTGAGAGGCACACCATGACACCCAGCTTCTCCGTCCAGTATCTTGCAGACACCGCGGGTGTAATCAACAGGGCCGCCATCATAATGACACCCACCGCCTGAATACCGGCAACTACCGCAATAACAATCAGCAGCATCAACAGCTTATCCAGCAAGCCTGCCGGAAAACCAAGTCCACGAGCAAAGCCGGGATCAAAGCTAAGCAGCTTAAATTCCTTAAAGAACAATATACAGATCCCGATCAGCACCACCGAAATGGCCGCCATCGTGTAGACATCAGACAATACCATCGCCGCTGCCTGACCAAACAGGAACTTATCCAATCCGCTCTGATTCCCCGCCCCGCTGTGCTGGATTTCCGTCAAGAGCATAATGCCAAAGCCGAAAAATACAGACAGCACGGCTGCAATCGCCGAATCGCTCTTGATTCGTGAGTACCGGGTCAGCGCACTGATGGCAAAGGTCGCAGCAATCCCTGCAATGGCGGCCCCGATCATAAATCCAAACACGGATTTTGTGCCCGTTATCATAAACGCTACACATACCCCCGGCAAAGCTGCATGTGCCAAAGCATCCCCCATGAGCGACTGCTTGCGCAAATACATAAAGCTGCCAATCACGCCGCTGCTTAAACCGAGCAAGATGCAGCCCAGCAAAATCCACTGCATATTCGGATCGGTCAAAAGCGTAGCCAAACTTGTCATAGCGCTCACCTCACTCCGAGTATCGTGCCGGAATTCGCACCTGTTTTGAGTATACTCAGACGTCCGCCATATGTACGTTGCAGATTGTCCTCGGTGAAAATATCTGCCGTTTCTCCGAACGCCATCAGATGCCCGTTCAGCAGCATGACCTGATCAAAATATTCTGTGACCGTAGACAAATCATGATGAACGACCAGTACGGTTTTTCCTTGCCGCTTCAGGTCTGTGAGCAATGAAATAATAGCTTTTTCTGTTGCAGCGTCTACACCTACAAACGGTTCATCCATAAAATAAAGCTGAGCGTCCTGCGCAAGTGCTCTGGCCAAAAAAACACGTTGCTGCTGCCCGCCAGATAACTGACTGATCTGTCTGTCCGCATAGTCGCTCATGCCTACCTTGTCCAGACTTTCCAGCGCTGCCTGACGATCAGCGGCTCCCGGCCGCTTGAACCAGCCAAGTCTCCCGTAACGTCCCATCATGACCACATCCAGCGCGTTCGTCGGAAAATCCCAATCTACCGACTCACGTTGCGGCACATAACCAACCTTGAGCAACTGCTGCTTATAAGGCTTGCCGTAAACCAACACCTCGCCCCTAAGCTTTGGTATTAGTCCCAGCGCAGCCTTGATCAGCGTGGACTTTCCGGCCCCGTTCGGACCAATAATACCAATCAGCTTGCCCTCCGGCACCTCGAAGGATATGTCAAGCAGAACGGGCTTTTTTTGATAAGCTACAGATAAATCACGAACCACAAGCGGTGAATGCCTCATGTGTTGCCTCCTCCTTTAATTAAGAGCTTTAACAATTGTATTGACGTTATGCTTGACCATACCAATATACGTACCGTCCTCCGTGCCCTCTTCACCCATCGCATCCGAATACAGCTCGCCGCCAACCTTGATCGTATGATCCTGCTGAGCCGCTCCCTGAATGACCGCATCTATGGCCTTTCTTGGAACGCTGGATTCTACGAATATAGCCTTGATTTTATGTTCAACCAAATAATCACGCAGCTTGGTCACATCCTGAGAGCCCGCTTCTGATTCTGTACTCATTCCTTGAAGCCCTTTCACTTGAATGCCGTAGGCATCTCCGAAATAGCCAAAAGCATCATGGGCCGTGACAAGCACACGCTGGGCTTCCGGTATGCTGGCAATCTGCTCCCGCGTGTAATCATCCAGCTTCCGCAGCTCAGCGAGATAGGCTTCTGCATTAGCCTTATAATCCTCAGCATGAGCAGCATCCAGCGCCGACAATTCATCTCTGACGGTTTCTACCGCAGACATCCAGTTTTGTACGTTAAACCAGATATGCGGATCATGCTCCGATCCCATTTCCGGGCTACCTGAGCGCAATTGATCCTGAGCCATATTTTTGGATACAGGTACGACAGGTTTTTGCTTGCCGATCTTCTCCAAAATGTCCTGCATTTTTCCTTCCAGATGCAACCCGTTATAAAAAATAATATCTGCCTGATCCAGTTTGCGCATATCTCCCTGAGAAGCCTTGTACAAATGCGGGTCAACGCCTGATCTCATAATGCCTGTGACCTCCACATGATTACCGCCTACCTTGCCGGCAATATCAGAAATCATGCCAATAGTAGCTGTGGCCTTTATTTTTTGCCCCGCCTCCCCAGCAGCTCCCTGCTCCGCCTTCTTACCATCAGTGCATGCACTTGCTGCAACTAAAACCAGGAACAATGTTCCTGCAATCAAAGCCCGACGCGGTACAGCCGCCTTAAACCGTTTATTCATGTTTCAATATCCTCCTCTATTTATATGCATTCAGGACAAAGTATTTCATGATGTAAATTATTTTTTCCTAATACTATATTTTAGAGTATACACTAAAATGTTTCCCTAAGGAAACATTTTAAATATAAAAGTCTATTTATCCTGTCAGTCCGTTCGATTTTAGCTCTCCGAATGTGTAATATATAGAAGATATCCAATCGTTACATGAAAGAACATATATAAAGAAGGTGAAGATCATGGAGCAAACAGAATGCGACCCTTACCGGAACAAGCATCAACAACATCGAACACGGAAAATGCTACTCATTTTTGTGCTGCTATGCTGTCTGGTCCCTCTCACTTCCTGTGCACGTGGGGATGTCCATGTAGACGTTCATCTGGATCAGAGCGTGGATATGGATGCTTCGTTCAGTGTGAACAATCAGACGCTGTTGATACTGAATAATCCCGGGCTGCTGGACCGCTTGGCCAAGCGGATTCAAGGCAACAATCTAAATGTCCAGCCACTATCTGAGCAGGGAAGAAAGGGTTATCAAATCAAGGGGCACTATCAAGGAGATTGGAGTGCAAGCGGAAAAAATCCCAATCAGGATTTAAATCTACCTGCGGGATTGGAATTTAAACGCACTGTGACCCAACATTTTTTCACAACGAATGTTGATCTTACGATGAAGCTCGATCTGCCACAAATGCTACCTGAGGAAGCACGGGGACTGAGTGACAAATTGGAGCAAATGAATGTGTTCGCACGTAAAATACTGGAGCGGCAGCTTGATCTTAATTTTAGCCTGTCCTTACCGATCCAGCCCGCTGCGAGCAATGCCGACAGTGTATCGGCAGACGGGAAGATACTACATTGGGATATTGCCCCATTAGAGCCTAATGAGCTAAAGCTATCCGTCAACGTACCCAATGTGCGTCATATCATATATGTAGCCGTTGCGGGCCTGATCCTCATTGCGGCAATTGTGATATGGCTGATCCGTCGTCATCGCTCCAAAAAGGGCTCTAATAAGGAAGCTGCTCCTCCGAAACCTGAATCCTGAACAGTTAAAAAAATCGTTGCCTCATTTCTGCTGGGGGGATCTGACATTGATCCTCCTCATCCTTGCCAAACCAGCGGTATCGGTTACGTGCCACCCAGCTATAGACTGCATTGCGTATAAAGCGGGGGACGAGGATGAAGACATAGGCCAGCGGATATGGAAAACGAAGATGTCTGGCAATCCGCAGAGCTGCGGTTGACCTCGTGTAATACATACCGCCTTCAATGAGTACGAACGTATCCAGCTTATCCGTTGACAATCCTCCTGCACGCAATAGTTTTTGTCCCTGCTCGGATTGCAAGGAACCAAAATGAAACGTCCCCTTCGGGTCACGCTTAATAATGAAGCGGGCCGCCCCCTGACAAAAATGGCATACACCATCCACCAACACAATTGAATAATCTTGCTGAGAAGGATTTTGATAAGCATCGTCAGATTGCTTCATAAATGCATTTCACCTCCAGGAAATAAACAAAAAAACGCCGAAATCATCCGACGCTTGTTTAACAATGTATAGGCTTTTACCTGTTTTGAGAACTAGCTCAATGCTTTCTCAAACAGCTGTTTCGATTTAATTTGCTCTAAAAACTCATCATGGAACTTATCCATACACTTACAGATAAAATCCTTATGACATACCGGGCAAGGCGTCGTTAGCAATCGACTGATATTCGTCAAGATCCACTCCGGATTACGTTGAGAAAAAACGCGGCATTCCGTTCCATCGGCCAAACTCATTTTAAACTCATAAAGCCCTTCTTTTTCGTTGCTGCCAGCCAGCGTGAAATTAACAATATTCGGTCTGTAAGACATCATATCACCCGTATTTTTCAAATTTGTTTCGTACCTGATGACCAGAATCACCTAAGCCATCTTAATGAATTTTGGCGATGATGTCAAATGGCCGCGGATCTCGACGAATCAAGGTCTATATGCAAAAGCCGCCGATCAATCAGCGTAAAACGTAGAGATGATGTGCTTCACGATCAAATGACGTTCAGCTCAACGTCAATATTGCCGCGAGTCGCTTTGGAATATGGACAAAAATCATGCGCCTGACGTGCCAAATCTTCGGCCTGAGAACGTTCAATTCCCGGTATTTTCACATCCAGACGCACTGCCAATTGGAAGCCGCCGTCGCTCGGGTCCTTACCGATGGACACATGACTGGTTACCTCAACGTTGTCCACTTTTACCTTGGCTTTGCGAGCAACATTGGCCAGTGCGCTCTCATAACAGGCGCCATAGCCTGCCGCAAACAATTGCTCCGGATTCGTAGCCTCTCCACCTGCGCCACCTAATTCCTTGGGCGTACTGAGCTTATGCTTCAAAACTCCGTCGGAGGAAGCGACAGAACCGTCTCTTCCACCATGTACCGTTGCTGATGCTGTGTATAATGCTTCCATGATTTCATCTCTCCTTCTTTAATATGTTTTACATTCTTCCGGGATCATCGTCATGTTAATAATGATTTCCTTCTCGTATGTACTTTAAACAAACCACACCAAATGAATCATTTGAAATATGGATGAAGGGAAGCTTGGTTTTTCATTATATCTATACAATAAGAATAATTTGCTTGTCCACACAAAAGTTGTACTAGACAAAAACTATTGTGAGTGTACAATATGGATAAAGCGATCATTATGTCACTAATAATATATTTCAACATGAATAAAGAAGGTGAAGCGTATGAGAAATACAAAAGGTAACTTGGCGGAAATCGCTTCACTAGCGGAAGTGAATCGTTCCTTGAACGTCCCGAAGAACGGCACGTGGTTTCGGAAATTCCTCGCCTTTGCCGGACCCGGCTATATGGTCGCTGTCGGCTATATGGACCCCGGCAACTGGGCTACAGACATTGCGGGCGGATCGAAATTTGGCTATACACTGCTCAGTGTCATTCTGATCTCTAATCTAATGGCCATCTTGCTGCAGGCTTTATCCGGCAAGCTCGGCATTGCCACAGGTAAAGATTTGGCTCAAATGTGCCGTGAAGCCTACAGTCGCCCGGTTGCGATCGGCTTATGGCTTCTATGCGAAATCGCTATTGCAGCCATGGATTTGGCCGAGGTCATCGGTTCAGCCATTGCACTCAAGCTGCTGTTCGGCATACCGCTATTGTATGGTGTCCTGATTACTGCCTTCGATGTCATGCTCATTTTATTACTGCAAAACAAAGGCTTTCGTGCTCTGGAAACGCTGGTCATTGTACTGATGGTGACGATTGCCGGCTGCTTTGGCATCAATCTCATTTTGGCTAAGCCGGAATGGAGCAGCGTGTTAGGTGGCTTTGTGCCGGACTCGCAAATCTTGACCAACCCAAGCATGCTGTATATCGCCATTGGTATTATGGGCGCTACCGTGATGCCCCATAACCTGTACCTGCATTCGTCCATCGTACAAACTCGTAAA
Organism: Paenibacillus sp. NRS-1781; assembly: GCF_050467745.1. NCBI lineage: Bacteria > Bacillati > Bacillota > Bacilli > Caryophanales > Paenibacillaceae > Paenibacillus > Paenibacillus sp. NRS-1781. Next base: position 61,883 of record NZ_JBITPI010000017.1, on the reverse strand, counting down.
TTCGAGCAGACGTCAGCAGGCAAACGAGAGGCTATCAAATTCGCGACATGGGATTCGAGTATAGCGCTCATGTTCGCCCTGTTTATCAATGCCGCTATTCTGATCGTGGCCGCAGCCGTGTTCCATACCGCAGGAAAAACCGATGTGGCGGAGATCAGCGATGCTTTCTATCTGCTGTCGCCATTGCTCGGAACCACACTCGCGAGTATCCTGTTCGGGGTGGCGCTGCTCGCTTCTGGTCAGAATTCAACCGTAACCGGTACCTTAGCCGGGCAAATCGTCATGGAGGGCTTTCTCAGCCTTCGTCTCGCGCCTTGGCTGCGCCGTCTCGTGACCCGACTCATTGCTATCATTCCGGCGGTAATCGTCACAGCTATCGCGGGTGAGAAAGGGGCCGAAGAACTGCTGGTACTAAGTCAGGTAATTCTGTCCATCCAGCTTCCCTTTGCTATCATCCCGTTGCTGATCTTCACCAGCGACAAAAAGCGTATGGGTGAGTTTGCGAACAAAACATGGCAAAAAGTATTAACCTGGATCGTGACCGCCGTCATCATTGTTTTGAATGTGGTGCTTATCGTTCAAATCGTTTCAGGTCATTGAGAGCTAAGCAACACTTAATAAAATCAAAAAAAGGTATCTCACCAGCCAAATGGCTGCGGGATACCTTTTTTTGATCACTCTATTCCAACCTCTAGACTTACCACTTGGCAGGCTGTGCCTGCGTTTGTGCTTCAAGCGCGAGGTTCAGCTTGAGCACGTTCACACGTGGCTCACCGAACACTCCGGCACTGCGCCCTTCGGTCTGCTCCTGCACCAGTACCTTCAGCTTATCCTGCGCAATACCGGTCAAGCCGCTAATACGCGGGATCTGAACCTGTGCCGCCTGCGGCGAGATATGCGGGTCCAGACCAGAGCCAGAGTTCGTAATCAGGTCCACAGGAACCTGATTGATCGGTACATCCGGGTTATTTTTCTGCCAATCCGCTATGGAATCCTTGACCCGCTGTATCAAGGCCGGATTGGACGGTGCGTAATTACTGGAGCCTGAACCGGCCCCATTATAATCTATGCTCGATACCCTCCCCTGAAAAAATGCCGGATTCGCAAAGGACTGCCCGATCAGCTCGGAGCCGACTACCTGACCCTCGGCATTACGAAGCATACTGCCATTCGCCTGCTGCGGAAACAATACCTGTGCCACGCCCGTGCTAACCAGCGGATAAGCGAGGCCGCAAAGGAGGATCATCAGTACCGAGGTACGCAAGGCTACTCCTATAATGGTGCCTCCCCGCATCTCTTCTCTCTCCGGCTGTCCATTCGGCACAGCCCCCGTCTCTGGACGCTTGTTATTCCCCTGCCGGGCAGACCCGGCTTTTTCGTGGGCAGCAAATCTGCGTCCAGACATCATCCGATAAAAGCCACTCATGTTGCTCACCCTTTCCGCTTCCATTCAGTATCCAAAATGCACACCTTCACAGGCTGCGTTAAATCCACAAATGTACTAGCAAATCAATAGCTTTAATGCCAACAAACGGCACCACCATACCGCCCAAACCGTAAATCAGCAAATTCCGTCCCAGCAGACGATCCGAGCTCATGGGCTTATACTTCACGCCCTTCATGGCCAGCGGGATCAGAAGCGGAATAATAACAGCATTAAAGATCAGCGCCGACAAAATAGCAGATAGCGGAGAGCCAAGCCCCATCACGTTCAATGCGCTCATTTGCGGAATCGCCAGCATGAACATCGCCGGAATAATGGCAAAATATTTGGCAACATCGTTCGCGATACTGAATGTCGTCAATGCACCGCGTGTCATGAGTAGCTGTTTTCCGATAGCGACCACCTCAATAATCTTGGACGGATCGGAATCCAAATCCACCATATTGGCGGCTTCCTTGGCTGCAACCGTGCCACTATTCATGGCAAGCCCCACATCAGCCTGCGCCAGCGCAGGAGCATCATTCGTCCCGTCCCCGGTCATGGCAACCAGCTTGCCCAGCTCCTGCTCACGACGAATAACCGCAATTTTATCCTCTGGCTTGCTTTCAGCCACAAAATCATCCACACCCGCTTCCCGCGCAATCGTCGCAGCCGTCAGCGGATTATCCCCGGTACACATGATCGTATGGATACCCATTTCCCGGAGCTGATCAAACCGCTCCTTCATGCCCGGCTTCACCGTATCCTTCAAATAAATAATGCCATATATCCGATCATTCAGCGCGACAGCCAGCGGCGTACCTCCTTCAGAGGCCACCTGATTCGCTTTTTCCTCCAGATCGGCTGGGACGCTACCGTTTTGCGATAGTACCCACTGCCGGACAGAGTCCACCGCGCCCTTGCGTACCTTTCGTCCATCGGCCAGATCCAGACCACTCATCCGGGTTTCCGCCTTGAACTCGATAAAGGTCCCGCCTGCTGCCAAGGATTCATCCAGTGTGTACTCCTGCTTGCGCATCAACTCCAGAACTGAGCGCCCCTCGGGCGTCTCATCCTTCATCGAGCTCATCGCAGCCCACTTGACTAGCTCTGCCTCTTCTACGCCCCCTACAGGCACGAATTGGCTCGCCATCCGGTTACCGAAGGTAATTGTACCCGTTTTGTCCAGAATCATTGTATTGATGTCTCCAGATGCTTCTACCGCCTTGCCTGACATCGCCAGCACGTTAAACTGGGTGACCCGGTCCATACCAGCAATCCCGATGGCTGACAGCAGTCCTCCAATCGTGGTCGGAATCAGACAGACCAGCAACGAGATAAGCACGGGAACAGGCAAGTCAATGTTAAAATGACGAGCAATCGGTGCCAGTGTCACCACCACGATCATAAAAATAATCGTTAAGCTGATCAGCAGGGTATTCAGCGCAATCTCGTTCGGCGTCTTTTGGCGCTGTGCGCCTTCCACGAGCGAAATCATTTTATCAATGAACGTTTCGCCCGGTTCTGTCGTAATCCGCACCTTAATCCGGTCACTGACCACACGCGTCCCGCCGGTTACCGAGCAAAAATCACCACCCGATTCCTTGATCACCGGGGCCGATTCTCCCGTAATCGCCGATTCATCCACTGAGGCAAGACCTTCAATCACCTCACCATCGCTCGGAATCATCTCGCCCTGGGACACCATCACAATGTCACCCTTGCGCAGCTCGGTCGAGCTGACCACCTGAATCTCATCCCCGACAAGCTTATTGGCTTGAGTATCCTGCTTGGATTTTTTCAAAGAGGCAGCCTGTGCCTTACCCCGCCCTTCCGCGAGCGCTTCGGCAAAGTTAGCAAAGAGCAGCGTGAACAACAGAATCATAAAAACCGCCAGGTTAAAGCCCATTTCGTTACCCGTTCCAAAATAACCGGGGAACAGCAGCATCAGCAGCACGACCAATGTGCCGATCTCCACGACGAACATGACTGGATTTTTCATCATGATCATCGGATTTAATTTCATAAAGCTATCCTTGATCGCATGCTTCAAGATGCTTTTATCCAGCATGCGTTTGCGTTGTTCCTTCATGATCAAGCACCCCGTTCATTCATTCTCATTCTCATTTTCTTCTTCCTGTTCATCTTCTTCACATGGTCAAAAACTCAGCCACAGGCCCCAATACGATGACGGGCAAGAAGGTCAACGCACCAATCAGCAGCACAACCCCGATCAGAATCGCCCCAAACAGCTTGTTGTCTGTGCGAAGTGTGCCCGTCGTCACTGGAGTCGGTGCTTTGGCATTCAATGAAGCCGCTACAGCTAACAGTGCAACAATAGATACATATCGTCCAAAGAACATAACCACACCCGCTGTCGTGTTCCAGAATACGTTGTTATCCGCAAGACCCTCAAATCCCGAACCGTTATTAGCCGCAGATGACGCATATTCATATAACACCTGAGTCAACCCGTGATATCCGGGGTTCGTGACCGCATCGTATCCCCAATGACTCATAAAGGCGAGCGCAGTCGGCACCAAAATGAGAAACGGATGTACCAAAATGGCAATCGCGATCAGCTTCATTTCCTTGCCTTCTATTTTCCTGCCCATAAATTCCGGGGTCCTGCCGACCATCAATCCACATATAAACACACCCAGAATCGCATACATCAGCATATTCATCAGCCCGACACCCTTACCGCCGAAAATGACGTTCAGCATCATTTCGCCCAAAGCAGCCATACCGCCCAATGGAGTCAGTGTATCGTGCATGTTATTGACCGAGCCTGTCGTAGCCGCCGTCGTCACCGCCGTGAACAATGCCGATTGTCCGATGCCGAAGCGGACCTCTTTCCCTTCCATGCTACCCTGAGAAGCATCCACCCCCAGTGCCTGAATCAGCGGATTACCCGTTTTCTCTGATACGTACGTAATGGCTAGGAATACGAGAAACAGTACCATCATGGAGCTAAATATAATCCACCCCTGCTTGCGATTACGAGCGAATAGCCCAAAGGTATACGGCAGTGAAGCCGGCATCACCCACATCGCCAAAATTTCCAGCACATTCGTCCAGGGGTTTGGATTTTCAAAAGGATGCGCCGAGTTGGCCCCATAGAAACCGCCCCCGTTCGTCCCCAAGTGCTTGATTGATTCCAGCGAAGCAACGGGTCCCAAGGCCATTTGCTGCTGTGTTCCGCTCAGCGTCGTGATATCCGCCGCAGGCTGAAGCGTCTGCGGTACTTTCAATCCAACCAGCACCAGTGTAAGTACAAAGGCCAGTGGCAGGAAAATCCGTATAATCGCTTTGATAAAATCCTGAAAAAAGTTGCCCATTCCTTCTCCGCGCCGCGTCAATCCTCTCATAAAAGCCGCAGCAACCGAAAAACCGGAAGCAGCCGAAGTGAACATCATCATCGTAACAAACGCCATCTGTGTCAGATACGTAAGCCCGCTTTCTCCGCTATAATGCTGGAGATTCGTATTGGTCATAAAGCTGATCACCGTGTTAAAGGCCAGTGACGCCTCCATATTGCCGTTTCCAGTCGGGTTACCGGGAAGCAGTCCCTGCAAGCGCAGCAGCACATAGCTGATCGCTACAAGCACGACATTCGTAGCAATAAAGCTCATCACATACGTGGTCCAACGCATGCTCTCCAGCTTTTTCAATCCTATAACCTTATAAATCAACTTCTCCGTCCCGCCAAAGACTCGATCCGTCCGATTTGGTTCATTGGAGAACACATGATATATATAGGTGCCCACTGGTTTCACCAGGAGCAGCAATATCACAATCACAATTCCAATTTGCAGCAGCTCCATCATCTATTTCCTCCCTCAAAATACTCCTGCGTTTGGACAACAGACGGGTTCATCGCACCAGTCGAATGCACACGTTTGCGAAAGCCCGCTGACTCTGATGTTTCATCCATGATCTGCTGTCCCCCGCCCGCTTGATCCTGCTTAGCTGATTAGAACTTTTCAGGATTCAGGAGTGCGTAGATTAAATACACAAATACAATAGCCGTAAGCGCAAGCACAACCATCATCCCTTTCGCCCTCCTTTGGAGGTCTGCGCATCACACCAGCGTACAAGCATCAGTATCATTCCATAACTCACAGCCATCACCAGCAGCATGTATATATCCATCATGTTCATACCCTCCCGTATCCGTTCTTAATTCATCATTCTGACACTCTCGTAAAATCGCTATGCAACTAAATTCGCAAATTTTAATGTATACCAGCACACCGTAAGCGACTATCCGTTCAGCAGGAAACCCACCTCTCCGTTCAAAGTGTAGATCACATGGTCCGCTCCCAAACCTCGATAAATCCCTTGAGGATTACAGCCGTGTGTAATGACATAGATCGGATCTGCTGTCAGCGGCCGGCATATTTGCAGAAAACGGCACGTCAGATTCAAGCTGTTCTCGAACAAATACACGCAGCCAATTTCTTTTTTGGGAAAATTCCATTTCCCCGCTTGCATCGTATTGATGCGCACAACATGCTCCACACCCATTTTTTTGAGCTGTCGTTCCTCCTGAGCGCTATTCGTCAGAACCGCAAACGCCAGTTTTTTGAACATAAGCAATTTCACAAAATTTCTGCCCGTTTCATTTGGTGCAGTGACAATGATTAGCCGACCTTCCATCAGTAGCTCCTCTCCCGGTATAAAAAGACAACAAAAAGAAGCCAAAGGAAAAAGGCTTTCCTCCGGCTTCTTACGTAACCATGATAAAATAAACCATGGCTGCACACGGCGGTTTGTTGCCTCTCCCTGTACGCTTACGAGGTTAGCTGTCGGATTCGGACGTGAGAGTCGCCCTATTTCTGGCACTTGGCCAGAAAATTCACCCCATGAGACACACGGCCCTCTAAAAGCCGCATAGATCCCGTTTGGTTCCCCCGCTTTTGCAACTGCAAAATTCAGCGCTATAGACAATTCGTTGCTGCTTCATTCACTTCATTTGAAATTACGTCTTGAATCATACACCCGCGCAAGGAACACTGTAAAGCTCACCTGCGGGGTTATAAATCGGTCTTTAGAGCATAAAAGATTAATAACAGCGCTTACAACATAAATATTCTTCTCCCAGCTCCTTCAAGCTCGGTTTTTCATCTCTTTTCGAAAATGAAGAGGCATGTCAATATTGACGTATGGGGAGCGTTTTTTGTCCTTTATTTGTAAAAGAGAAAGAAAAAGTGCTGTATGCACCTGATAAACGGCGCATTACATCTATTTATAGGTTTGCAACTCTTCGTTAAATTTCTTACAATTTAATTGTAGAATATCAAATTAGGAGGAAAACCATGACCGTTTATGAATATGATGCACAAACCCTGCAAGGGAACGTAATTCCGTTGTCCACATACGAAGGAAAAGTACTGCTCATCGTGAATACAGCCAGCAAATGCGGGCTAACCCCCCAATACAAGGCGCTACAAGAACTATATGACCAATACCAAGAGCAGGGTCTTGAAATCTTGGGGTTTCCCAGCAATCAGTTTGCCAAGCAAGAGCCAGGTTCCAGCGAGGACATTTCGGAGTTTTGCCAGATCAACTATGGAGTTACATTTCCGATGTTTGCCAAAATAGATGTCAATGGCGATCAGGCGCACCTTTTATTTCGCTACCTCACCCAAACAGCTCCCGGCGTATTAGGCTCCAAAGCGATCAAATGGAATTTCACTAAATTTTTGATTACACGCGAAGGTAACGTATTTAAGCGCTATGCCCCACAGACAACTCCAGATAAACTGACGGGGGATATTGAGAAGCTTTTACAGCAAAGCTGACAGGCTATTTCATCACCTTCTCACAAGCAGCCGATCCAGGCAACTGCTCCTGCGGCTAGGAAAAAGGATATTTTAGTTCAGCTTATATAACAAAAAAAGCATCCAATCACGTCAAAAACGTGTCAGGATGCTTTTTTAACTGTGTCTTGCATGTAATGCGGTCGAGAGGACTCGAACCTCCACGGGCGTACGCCCACTACCCCCTCAAGATAGCGTGTCTGCCATTCCACCACGACCGCAAATTCTAATGTTTTGAGGCAACAGATTTATTATACTCCCTTGTATTCTATTTGTAAACATAAATACAACAATTATTTTAAAGTCATATAATATAACATGTAATAGCTATAAAAATATTTAATTTGACATGTCAGCACTATGAGTGTAAATATATATTACATAATATCTCTATTTTTTCTAAGTACTTTTCTGAATGCGCTTTTTAAAGTTATTTAATTTAACATGAACATTCTATTCCAAGGAGGCGAACCGCATTGCACAAAGGCAATCGTTTGCTGAACTACGCATTGCTGTTGGACCCTTCCCTGCCTGTCGGTGGCTTCACTCGTTCCTACGGGCTGGAGGAGCTGTTTCGCAATGGCCGCTTAACCTGTTTACAAGACTTGGAACACTATGTACGCACTGATCTGCTTCCTCAGTTCACATCCCTCGATGGCATGGCTATCAAAAGCCTCTATATCGCTGTTCAGCAAAATGATGGTTGGCGTATCGCCCTCATTGATAAAATGCTGCACGCCCAGCGCTCTTCCCTACAGCATGTGAAAGAGTCACGCCTATCTGGCCAACGCCTGCTTAAGCTCGCCAAAGCCTTGTACCCTTGGCTTGAATTTGACCAACTCGAAGCTACACTCATCCAATACAATGCGATTGGTACACTCGCAACCGTTCATAGTTGGATTAACGTTTCCCTTGGAAATAATGTAGAGCAGACCATTCACGGCTACCTTGCTGCGGCAGTGTCCTTCTGTGTCGAAGATGCTTTTAAGCTGCTCAATCCTCCTTCTGAGGAAAAGAACCCTGTTATTCAGCGAATGACCAACGAGCTGCTAGCCGCATGGAAACAATACAATGTCCCTGAGTCAGAGCCAACCGCATTTCAGCGCGGACTTCTGTATAGGCATTGGTCCAGCTCCTACATTACTCAGCCACCCTATATGAGCAGCAGCCACCAGCGCGGGTGAACTTCACTGATTCCTTCGTACGCCCTCGTTATACGCCTCCTGCATCCCCCTGATGCCTGTTTTCAAAATTCCAGCACCAATGCCAAAAGCACTCCCACCACTTTTTCCAGTGGCAGAGTGCTTTTTTTATCCGGAATACAACTGCAATTTCGCACAATTAACAGGCTTCAGATGGATCATCCAGACCATTCATCACTTAATTAAGTTATATTTTTATCCGAATTACGTATTTTAGATTGTAAAAACACGTATAAACGTGTATCATAGTTTCAGATGGTTAATTCTAACATGTTTACTGATGATTATTATAACACACCAATTATTCCGCAAGAATCCGTAAGGGGCGATTTCACTTGAACAACAAAATGCCTGTCACCTCCCTCGGGTGGGCCATCAAACAAAGGCTTGTCGAACTTCGGCTGGATCAGAAAACATTTTGTGAAACGCATAACATCCCGCCTTCACGCTTGTCCAATCTGATTCACGGCACCCGCAAAGCACAAAGGTACAGAAAACAAGTTGCTGCAATCCTCAACATTGACGATAACGATTATAAGGAGGCACCACCACTCTGAAACCAACGATGTGAGCGTCTTTCCAAGTATACGAGACGCTACAACATCGACAACCCAAATAAACTCGTCAATCGAACCCGCCAGTCCGTTTTACGTGTTTTCAACCTGAGTGATCTTTAGAGAGAAGATCATTCAGGCTGTGTTTTGTCATTCTCACCTTTTTGCTTACGATATTTCGCAAATTCCACATATTCTAATATGAAATTCTGTTCTTCTGTTTCCAGATCCTCTGCCTGGCTATTCAATGGCCCCATCACTCCAAAAAAATAAGCAGCCTTTTGCTCCTGAAGTACACCCTGACCAGGCTTGACGCCTTTCATTAACCAATCCAGCGATACATAAAAAAAGTCCGAAATCTGGATTAAATGCATCGTTCCCGGCGTTGTTTTTCCTCTTCTCCAGTCTCCAAGATTCCCCGAGCTGATTTTGAGCTTTTCACAAAACGCCTTCTTCGTCATTCCCCGATCCTTAATCAAGGCTTCAATCCGTTGATAAATCGTTTGGTCTCCCACAATTATCCCCTCCGACACCCTAACTTTTTATTGAACTGTTCCCAAATTTTAAATATCATTGCAAACATACTTATTCGGTAATCAATACTTTAATTCTGCACCCGTTTATTCTGTCATTGAATCTTCCTGATTTTTCTCTTTACGAAAGCGGGTAAATTCAATATACTCAAGTATAAAATCCTTTTCCGCCTCACTAAGCGATCCCCCCTGGCAATCCAGTTGCCCTGAAACTCCAAAAAAATAAGGGTCTCTCGACTCCCTCAGCGCCTCACCCTGCACATCGCGCCCCAACATGATCCAATCCAGACTGGCATTAAAAAACGAAGCGATTTCAATGAGTTTATTCGTGCCTGGCGTCGTTTTTCCTCTTTTCCAGTCCCCAAAGTTCCCTGTACTAATACCCAACTGCTCGCAGAACGCTTTTTTTGTCATTCCACGTTCCTTGATAAGTTCTTCAATACGTTGGTAAATAGATTGCATAGAAATTCCTTCCTCCCCAGCAGACTCTCAAATAACGATATCATGTCTCCTGTTCCCATTTCAAAGATCACGTGTGCCAAAATTGCCGAATTATGTATGTTGGCTTTCATTATACCACAATATACAACAAAAACCGCCTATTTTCCGAAGAAAATGGCGGCCCTCAGTCAGCTCGTGTACACCCATTACAAATTATAGTTGTCAATTTTAAGTAAAATCTGCTTCAATTCGTTCAGAGTTTCACCCAAGTGCAATAAATCTTCTTCTGGCAGAAGCACCAGTCTCTCTTGAATTTTATTGGAAAAGGTATGAAATACCTGTTCACAAAAAGCATCGCCTTCTTCTGTAATTGCCACGTTCACGACTCTGCGATCCGAGTCACACGAGTGGCGGTCAGCCAACCCAAGCTCCACCAGCTTGTCCAGCAAAGGAGTCATGTTCGGGCGTGAGACATTAAGTTGTTTGGACAAATCAGATACCGTAGACAAACGCACTTCTCGCAGCAACAGTAATGTCTGAAAGTTATTAGGCGACAAATGTAATGGGAAATCGAGCGGACCGTAGGCGAAAAATTTCTTCTTCACCATTGGAAACAAGCCCAAAATATTTTCTGATATATTCCCTAACAGCTGAGTGTCCATATTTTTCACCATCACTTCATCAGTTTATACTTATCATTCTATAACATTATGGCTTTATATTATACTATGGAATCATTATTTCTTCATAATAATCACTTTATTACATTACTGCACAAACAAAAAAAGCCTCTACTATGAGAGACTTTTCCGTTTATCCATTGATGCGGTCGAGAGGACTCGAACCTCCACGAGCATACGCTCACTACCCCCTCAAGATAGCGTGTCTGCCATTCCACCACGACCGCATAATAAAATATAAATGGTGAGCCATGAAGGACTCGAACCTTCGACACCCTGATTAAAAGTCAGGTGCTCTACCAACTGAGCTAATGGCTCATGCTGTTCATCCAAGATGTCCGCCATCAGACCTCAGGAATTTCCCTTAAGCATGTAACATGTAGTCCGTAAAGACAACAATGACCCGTAGGGGAATCGAACCCCTGTTACCTCCGTGAAAGGGAGGTGTCTTAACCGCTTGACCAACGGGCCGTATTTTAAACATCAACTTGGCGACAAGAAAGAGTATATCAAATAGAAGAATGTATGGCAATACTTATTTTAAAAAATGTAAAACAAGTAGTTTACCGAGAATTAAAACGCATTTTCACTTACGTAGAAATTATAAAGAGAGACTGCTCACCGTATCCTCAGAAAAACAAATTATCGGACAAATAGCTGCCGATATGGTTCGTGACGGGAATCGTATCATTCTCGACTCCTCCACCACTGTGCAAGCATGTGCCGAAAGACTCCATGTACAGGAATGCTCGGTCATTACCAATTCGATCAATCAGGCTGAGGTTCTTTCCGAAAAGGACGGTATGCTCAAGCACCAAATGATGAAACAGGCCGATCAGGTGATTATTCTTGCCGATCACTCCAAATTTGGAAAAAACCTTCCTTACCGCTTTGCCGATTTATACGAGGTGGATATCGTTATCACCGACCGCTTGCCAGACCCGGCCATGCTGGATGTTTTTCGCCGTTATGATGTTGAAATTATTGTTCCGTAAAGGAAGAAGTAGCATGAGACATAGAGAAGAAGACAGGAGATGGAGAAATGAAACTGTTTGCGATTGATTTGGACGGAACGCTGCTAAACGATGAAGGAAAAATAAGCAAGGTGAACGCTGACGCAATCCGCAAGGCACAGCAGCAAGGCATTCAGGTGACCATTGCCACGGGCAGAGCCGCTTATGATGCCTGGATCAAGCTGGAGGAAGCAGGACTTGTGGCTCCCGTCATCGGGGCAAACGGCGCGACCGTACACGATGCACATCGCCGCCAGCTAACCTCTACACCTATGGACCGGAATGAAACGTTTGAAGTGCTTAGCTGGCTGCGCGAAAACGATTTTTATTATGAGGTCATGACAGACCGCGCTATTTATTCTCCACAAAACGGTCATCAGCTGCTGGCTATTGAAATGGATCGCCTGCTAAGCGCCAATCCGGATATTTCGCTGGATACTCTGTTACATGCAGCCGAAAAACAATATGAACAGACCGGGCATACCCGTATCCCCTCGTATGAAGATATTCCGCTGGATGTAGAGATTTATAACGTGCTGTGCTTCTCCTTCGATCAAGCCAAGCTGAACCGGGGGCGTGAGCGTTACCGGGATTTTCCCGGCCTGAACATGGTCATTTCCTCAGACCGCAACTTCGAAGTCGAGCATAAGGATGCTTCCAAAGGAAACGCACTACGTTATCTTGCAGATTATCTGAGTATTCCCATGGAGGAAGCCGCAGCGGTAGGTGACAGCTATAATGATATTTCCATGCTGACAATGGTAGGTAAAGGCATCGCTATGGGCAATGCAAATGACGACATTAAGGCCGTCTGCTCTGAAGTTACCCTGACCAATGTAGAGAATGGCGTAGCACATACTCTCCTAAATATACTGGATCAACTTCCGAAGCCGACCTTGTAAACTAAAAATTCACATGCTGTGCCACTTTTCAGATCATCGTTATTTTCAGAATCGAATATAAACAAAAAAAGACGCTCGCAAGCATCATCCGATGCATACAAGCGTCCTTTTTCTGATTTGAAAAACCAACGGAGAGAGAGGGATTCGAACCCTCGCACCGCTTTCGCAGCCTAACCCCTTAGCAGAGGGTCCCCTTATAGCCACTTGGGTACCTCTCCATGGCTCCCCGAACAGGACTCGAACCTGTGACAACTCGATTAACAGTCGAGTGCTCTACCAACTGAGCTATCAGGGAACATTGCTGTAAATGTTCATACAGTATATTTAATTTACCATGATTCAGGGGGTTCCGTCAAGTGCCAGCAGACGAAGCTTACCTCCGCATTTGCCGCAGCGGTAACGCTGGGGGTTCATTTTACGCTTCCGCAAGTATTCCTGACTACATGAGGCGCACACCAGCTTGTAGCGATAGGGCTGCGGCTTCCGTTCCGCTCTCCCCGGCAGAGTTTGACAATGCCTGCTCCCTCCTACACGAGCCAACCATGCTTTGAAATCCGCATCTCGGTGCTGGTAGCCCATCCCGCGCAAATGCAAATGATAATGGCACAGCTCATGCTTAATAATTTTTTCCACCTCGGGCCGCCCGTAGGCTGCAAGCTGATGCGGATTAATTTCAATATGATGGCTTTTCATAAAATATCGACCGCCTGTGGAAGACAGTCGCGAATTAAAGCTGGCACGATGGCGAAACGGTACGCCAAAACTCTCCATTGAAATGTGCTCCACCCATTTCTGAAGCTCTTCATCGCTCATGGTATGGTTCATGGAATTGCTTATGGACTTGGACTCCATCCTTCCCCAATCCCCTCCTTTGCTCCATACTGCCAAGCATATTACAAAATAGCGTCCAAAGTCTAACCCTCAATTCATAAGCCATCCAATTGGTAAGCACACTTTAGGCACCCACCCCATATGCTAAACATACAGAAGTAACGCAGAGGAGGAGATTGGCTTGCCTCAATGGCTCAGCAACCAGCTTATGCGGGCCTTTTACAAAAAGGACCGGCGCCAGATCAAACTGTTGAATGACTGTTGGTTTTTTTATCATAAAGCACCGGGTGTAGAGTATGATGCCAACAATGGGTAGAGCTTCTGGACAGTAAAAAAATGAAAGCCGGAGTCTCCGAAGTGGTTCGGAAATTCCGGTCTTTGTTATACCCTAAGGCGATTATACGGATTTGTAGAGTATTATGCCTGCGACTGCGCCTCTGCCGGAGCTTTCATCGTCAGACCGACTCTGCCTTTTTTTAAGTCAACATTCAGTACCCACACGGTTACGTTATCACCAACGGATACGACATCCATCGGATGCTTAACGAAGCCGCTGCGCAGCTGTGAAATATGAACCAATCCATCACTCTTGATGCCGATATCGACAAATGCGCCAAAATCGATCACATTGCGGACAGTTCCCTGAAGCTCCATGCCCGGTGCCAGATCCTCGATCTTGAGCACATCCTTGCGGAATACAGGCAACGGCAGTTCGTCACGCGGGTCGCGACCCGGACGCTGGAGGCTGTCCAGAATATCCTTCAATGTCGGCACGCCAACTTCCAGCTTCGCGGCCAGCTCGTCAATGTTGGACACGTTCAGCGCTTCCGTCACAGCCTTGGTGCCCAGATCGTGGGCACTGATCCCCAGTTCAGCCAACAGGCGGTCAACGACGACGTACGATTCAGGGTGAATCGGTGTACGGTCCAGCGGATTTTCTCCACCCGGTATACGGATAAAGCCAACCGATTGCTCGTAGGTTTTCGCGCCAAGACGCGGTACCTTTTGCAACTGACGACGGTTGTTGAATTTGCCGTTTTCCTCACGGTATTTCACGATATTTTTGGCAATCGTCGCGTTAATGCCCGCTACATAGGACAGCAATGCCGAGGAAGCGGTATTCACATCCACACCGACATGGTTAACTGCCGATTCTACGACATCCTTCAAGCTTTCATCCAAATGCTTTTGTGACACATCATGCTGGTATTGGCCTACACCAATGGCCTTCGGCTCAATCTTGACCAACTCAGCCAGCGGGTCCTGCACACGACGTGCAATGGATGCCGCGCTGCGCTCAGCTACGTCCAGATCCGGGAACTCCTCCTGCGCCAGCTTGGAGGCGGAATAAACACTTGCGCCTGCCTCATTGACGATCAGGTACGCCAAGCTGCTGTCACCAATGTCTGCAATGACTTCAGCTACGAATTGCTCCGTTTCACGCGAAGCCGTTCCGTTACCGATGACGATCAGCTCAATGCTGTATTGGGCAATGAGCTGCTTGAATTTCTCGGCAGCCTCACGCTTCTTGTTGTTCGGCGGTGTCGGATACGTCACTGCCACTTCCAGCAGCTTGCCCGTATCATCTACGACCGCCAGCTTGCAGCCTGTCCGAAACGCCGGATCGACACCGAGCACACGGCGGCCCTTGATCGGAGCCTGTAACAGCAGGCTGCGCAAATTGCCGGCAAAGATAGAGATGGCCTGCTGCTCACCCTTCTCTGTCATTTCAGCGCGCACCTCACGCTCAATAGAGGGTGCGATGAGCCTTTTATATGCATCCTCAATGACGTTGCGCAGCAGCTCTTCCACGACGGATGAGCCTTTAATCACTTGACCTGCGACGTAATTGTGAATCGAATCGGACGCTACCTCCAGTCCGACCTTGAGAATGCCCTCACGCTCTCCGCGATTAATCGCCAAAATACGATGAGGCGGCATTTTCTTAGCCAGCTCACGATAGCTATAGTAGTTCTCGTAGACAGACTCTTGCTCTACATCCTTCGCTTCGGAGGTCAGCATGCCGTGGTCTAGCGTATATCGACGCACCCATTGGCGAATAGCCGCATCATCCGCTATATTTTCCGCTAAAATGTCCAAGGCTCCTTGTATTGCCGCCTCAGCGCTGTCCACTCCCAGTTCCACATTCACATAGGACTCGGCTTCTTTCAGAGCATCGCCCTGCGTCGACTGGCTCCAGATCCAGATGGACAACGGCTCCAGCCCCCGTTCCTTCGCCACACTCGCGCGGGTTTTGCGCTTTTGCCGATATGGACGGTACAGGTCCTCCACTTCCTGAAGCTTAACCGCAGCAGTGATGGCAGCCTGAAGGTCATCTGTCAGCTTGCCCTGCTCATCAATAATGCGAATGACCTCTACCTTGCGGTCCTCCAAATTACGTAAATACAGCACACGATCTTCAATTTCACGCAGCTGATTTTCATCCAGTTCCCCAGTCATTTCCTTACGGTATCGTGCGATAAAAGGAATCGTATTCCCTTCATCCAGCAAACTGATCGTCGTCCGGATTTGCTTGAGTGCCAGCGACAGCTCTCTCGCCACTTGTTTGACAATCCGCTCCTGGCGTTCTGCTTCGTTCGGCTCCTGCCGGATTTCCGTCTTCGTTTCCTCGTTAGACAAAGCTATCCCTTCTTCCTTACAACTCTTGTCTTTCATCATGTCTTTCATTATCACAAAAAAAGAATCAAAGCGCCAGCACGTAACGATGAGGCCAGGCCCAGCCTGCATTTTTCATCGGACACGCAAAAGGACAGCGCCCACGCGCTGCCCTTTTCCCGTTTCACTCGTCGTTCCAAAAATGCTAAAAATCAATCAAACCAAGACTGATTTGTAGCGAATCGCTCACTTTGCGCATGGTTTCTTCATCCAAATGGGTGATTTTGTCGGTAAGCCTTTGCTTGTCAATCGTCCGAATTTGCTCCAGAAGAACGACAGAATCGCGATCAAAGCCATGCGTCGCCGCGTCGATTTCCACGTGTGTGGGTAGCTTCGCCTTTTGAATCTGGGCGGTGATGGCCGCCACAATCACGGTGGGACTGAACCGATTGCCGATATCATTTTGGATGATCAGCACAGGTCTGACGCCACCTTGCTCGGAACCGACTACGGGTGAAAGGTCTGCAAAAAAAACGTCGCCGCGCTTTACGATCAATATGGATTACACCCCGCTAACTGTACGGCCCAAGGTGCTGTTTGCATCTTCCTCCGCATGAAAGGCTTCGGAGGCCATGGTCAGGTTAATTTTAGCCATCTCCATATAACCACGCTGCATGGCTTCACGAATGTAACGTTTCTTACGTTCGCCCACATACAGCTTCATGGCCTGCCTGATAAATTCACTGCGGTTGGAATTTTCCATGGCTACGATCCCGTCCACTTCCTGCAAGAGATGATCCGGCAAACTGATCATTATTCTTTTGGTGTTCTGCAAATTGGCCAACTTCTCTTCCACCCCCAAAACCTTGTCGCCATTGTACCATTATAACGTTATTCCCGGTAATTTATTCAAAACGGAATACAAGAGAATGTATATGATATTCGTATATCATCTATGCTGTATTCCATTATAAACTACGCAGTTCGTTTTCGTACAGGCGTTTGATCCCCGAAATACAAGTGTCAGCGGAGCCTGATGCGTCGTTTTGACAGTTACAGCGCTCTTTTCTTTCCTTTGTACATAATTTCGGGACGTTCTGCGAAAACTCCTGCTTTTATCCGGTAATTTGCGTCATGAAATTAATCCCAGCGGGTTGGAAGAAGCGAATTCACTCGAACGACAGGGATATTTCCCCGTGTATAAACACGCGGCACCCTGTGTGCGATCATGCAGATCACCTCATAGTGGATGGTACCCAGCTTGGATGCCAGCTCATCCGCCGCAATCGTTTCGCCGGACTGCTGGCCGATGAGAACAACCTCTTCGCCGATTTGAATTTCTTCCGCATCCTCTGCGAAAGATTGTAAGGATACCATACACTGGTCCATGCAAATGGTGCCGAGCACCGGGACGCGGCGGCCGCGTATCAACACTTCGATGTTCCCACTCAGCATGCGGGAGTATCCATCCGCGTAGCCAATCGGCAGTGTGCCAATTCGCTCTTCGTCGGAGGTCACGTACCGGGTGCCATAGCTAACCCCCCAGCAGGGAGGGAGCGTCTTGGTATAAACCACTGCCGTTTTCAATGACAATACAGGCAGTAGCTCAATGGCTTGCCGGTTAACCTCATCGGACGGATACAGGCCGTATATACTGATGCCAATCCGCACCATATTGGGGGAAAGCGCAGGGGTATCAATGGTGGTCGCGCTGTTGCCCGTATGTATAATGGGAATGGTGATGCCTTGTTCCCTTAGCGCCTCCGCCACGCCCTGAAACCGATTATACTGTTGCAGTGTATAGCTTTTGTCTTGTTCATCCGCGCGGGCAAAATGGGTGTACATGCCTTCCAGCAGCACTTGCTCCAACTGGTGAGTCTGCCGGACAAAGGCAACCGCCTCTTCTCCAGGCAGCAGGCCCAGTCGTCCCATGCCACTGTCTATTTTGATGTGCACCTTCAGCTTGCGTTCGCTTCCTTTGCGGTCCAGTCTACGGATACCCTCCAGCACTTCTTCACTGAACACAGTCAGTGTAATATCCTGCTCCCAAGCCGTCTGCACAGCTTCGGGCAGGGTATAGCCGAGTACAAGGATAGGCAGTCTGATCCCCGCCTGCCGAAGCTCCAGGGCCTCGTCCAGAAAAGCGACGCTCAAGTAATCCGCACCAAGGCGTTCCAATTCCTTGGATATCTCCACGGCACCGTGTCCGTAGGCATTAGCCTTGACACAAGCCAGCAACAGCTTATCCGCTGGCAATGCCTTACGGAAAGTCTCATAGTTGGCGCCAAGGTGATCCAGGTTGATCTCGGCCCGGGTCGATCTGTATTGTGCTTGCAAAATCCAGTCACCTTCTTCAATTGTTAGCCTGTAACATAGCCTCTTACCATTCGGAATGGACAAAATCCTTACTTCCAAAGGTTAATGGTAATGTTCAGAAACGTGGCTGTCAATGGCAGATGGCGTTTGTCAGCATCCTCCACAAAGAACATGACTCCCAAGCGAGAAGTGCACCCTCCTAGACCTTGGATGAATAAAAGACGGATACGGGCGGAAGCAGAGTAAAATACACTCTAAACCGTCTGCATCCGTCTATAAAGTTTTATTTACCCGATTGATCCTGTATAGAAGCGGCAATTTGTATCATTTCGCTCACAGGCAGGTCAGCACTGGTAATACGGAACTCTATACCGTCATTCATCCACGTCATCGTCTGCTGCTCGCTTCCCGCCAGAACGGCAAAGCTTCCTCCAATATCGACCAGTTCACCCGCAGCCAATGATACGGCCCGATCCTTCGGACGCGCCTCCACAATCGTATAGTTATACGTTCCACTATACCGCAGCATCACCGCATGTGTACCATTATCCTCCAGTTCTGGCGTATCCTTGATCTGTACTCCGGCTGGCGTATAGGACGGTTCGATCAAGCCGAATTCACCCATTACCGCTTCAGCATCATCCGTGCCTGTGGATGTCCCTGTGGCTGCATCTGATGCACCCGGGGTTTGCTGCTGCGTCTCTGTGTTGCCCGCTGTATCCGGCTTGGCCTCCGTATCCGTGCTGGACATTACACCTGTCATACCATCAATCGTATCTGTAGGATCTAGTTGCCCGCTGGAATCCACTGCTCCGGCTGAAGGCGTTCCTTCATTTCCCTTGCCTGTTTTTCCAGAAGCCATATTACGCTCCATATCAAAAGAGTCCTTGTCGAACTTCGTATCAAACGCAAATTGATCAAATTTCAGATCCACAACTACCTTGGCGTTCGCATCAGATACCTGTACCTGAGTGGGTGCATAGTTATTTTTGGACAGCCATATTTTTTGCCTTACCAGCGCGTGGCTGTTGTAGTTTGCCGCTACATCGAATACATAGGATTTATCGTCCGAAGCCAGCTGACGTGATGCATCGCCGATAATACTGCGAACCAGCGTTTCATACAAATATACCTGGCCCTGGTTGTTCGGCCAATCGCTTTTAAAGCGGAAGCTCTTATTCAGACTGGGCGTCAATACGAATACACCCTCATCATTTCGCAACACGATCTGAGTAACATCCTTTTTCTCGTTCGTCATGGCAATTCGGTAATAGGAGGGCTTGCGGTAGGAAATGTCCACCTTGTACTCCTGCGGCGTGTCGCCGGTATGCAGCGTCATCAAAGCTGTACCGTGGTAGCTGTTCAGGTCACTCACCACGTCACTCAAATCCTTAACCACATCGTCCGCGCTCTTCTTGCCGCACCCGGCCAGCAGCAGCGTTACACACATGACCATGGCAAGCATCCATGAAATCCGGCGCATATCATCAACCCCTTCAGCACATGTTTTAAATGAATTAGTACATGTCTATGAAGGACTTGTTCAATTTATGCAGACTGGCATGACAAGCTTAAACGTAGCTATTGCATTTCCTCCATCAACTCGATTACTTTTCTTATGATTAGCTCTTCTTCGTGACTAACCTTTTCTGTGGCCAACTGTGAAAGGTCTACATGCTCTCCCACACATACGGAATGGAGGGCATGTTTGAACATTTCCACATCGTTGGCATCATTACCAAATGCAATAAATCGTTGCGGCTCTACACCTAATTGTTGCAGGCCCGTCCATTTATTCACGCCTTTAGGACTGATATCTATAATATCTTCTTGCCCATGTCTATATGTAATGACGGGTAGCTGCTGAAGCTCTTCTATGAATAGCTGCGTATGAAGGCTGCGCAATATGACCACTTTTACGATCTCATTCAACTCATCTAAATGTATATTTTTGGCTCGCAGCTCAGGGTCCACATTCCGCCGAATAGGATGCTCGCTATCTCCTGAATAAACATAATCCCAACGGCCATCCATTAAATAATCTGCCTCGAATTTCTTGATTAGCTTGATGATATCGTCAGCTGTGTGTGGGTCAAAATGAATGGTTGAAATGATTTTCCCATCCTTGGAAACAAACGCGCCATTCCCGCCAACCATTGGAAAATACTGCATATGAAGCGGCAACACAGGCAACAAATCACGGATCGGTCTAGCGGATGCAAAGATAATTTCATGGCCTCTTTTTACAAGTGCGTCTAGAGCCTGTACTATCGCTTCACTCAAAGGCTTGCCGTGAAAACAAATGGTTCCATCTAAATCAAAAACAAATTTCACTGTGATCAACCTCCTCCTTTTTCCCTATCGTAGCAGTTCCCTGTATAATGAAAAGGACCGATGTCCAAAAAGGAGAAGACGATGAAATCCACTCAAGAGCAAGCTCTCATCGAATATTACATCTCACAATTTAATCTCACTCAAATATTTTCCTCCCCTGAAGCTCTTCCGATTCAGCTTCGTGTGTATGAACGCAATGAGTTTGTTTTAAAGGAGGGAGATGAATTGGACGGAATTTATTTTCAAGTGGAGGGTCGAACAAATCAACAAACGTTTCATTGAAACCAATCTAATGCAGAATCACAGATTTAAGAATGAGCTGTTAAAGCATCTCTCATATAAGCTCCTGACCTGTACAACCGCTTCACGAATAAATCTATTAGCTTCTGTAGAAGAGCGTTTGGCAAGCTATCTATTAACAACACAACTTCAGAATGAGTTTGGAAAAGAAATTCAGACACCGCATATACCTGAAATAGCTTCGCTGATCGGCACAACTGCCCGACATGTCAACCGTGTCATTCAAAAGCTATCTGACGACAATATCCTGCGTAAAGAACAGAAAAAAATCACGGTTTTGGATTGGGATCGTTTGGACGAGCTGTCAAATGGACTGCGATATGAATAAAGGACTGACGGTCTTCCGCCAGTCCTTTATATTGTAATGCTATAAAATCTTTTGTAGTACTATAGAAAAGCCTAGTAAAACATATGTAAGAAACAGTCCCATCTCAAAAGCCTCTTTCATTAAGAATGTATAAAAAAATAGGCGGTATCTTTATAGCTATATTAGTTGAGATAAAGATGTACATACGGCACAAAGGCGAACGCGATGAATCTGCCTTTGTACAAAATCGAATTGCGTGACCAAGTTTGTCCATTGAGTATTGGAGGTGCATCGCTTATCATTGCTTCTGTGATAATAGTTCTCATTCACAAAATAGTGAAGCCATCAATCATACGGAGGTTAACATGATTCATAAGAAATCCACTCGTCAATATACCAGCCTGCTCATCCTGCTCTCTCTTATGGCAGCGCTGCTGCTGGGATGCGGCACCCCGGAGAAACCTGCTGCAAGCAGTAACACAACAGCACCCACAGCAGGAACGACAGCAACTACCAAGACTCCAGTAGCTGCTACAATACGCTCTTATACAGACTATATGGGGCACACGGTAAACATCCCCACGACTCCACAACGCATTGCCTATTTCGGTGAAAACTATGGCGATCTGTTGGTTTTGGGTGTACAGGCTGTAGGCACATCCACTTCCATGATTGAGGGCAAGGTATATGAGAAGCAGGTTCAGAATGTAGCCGATCTGGGATTTCCGATTGATTTGGAAAAAGCATTGACGCTACAGCCTGACCTGATCATTACAGGCAATACAGACGAAAAGCAGTATGTAGCTCTGAGCAAAATCGCGCCTACGATTGTATTCGACACCTTCGCTCCGCTGAACGAGCGATTGCTGCACCTCGGAGAAATCGTAAACAAGAAAAAAGGTGCCGAGGATTGGCTTGCACAGTACAAAATCAAGGAAACCGAGATGTGGAGCAAGCTGCATGCCAACGGCGTCAAACCGGGAGAAACAGCTACGGTCTTCACCTACTATCCCGGTGATCGCTTGTTCGTGATGGGAAAGACAGGGCTGTCACAGATATTGTACGAAAAGAATGGCCTCAAGCCTACGGCCCCTGTCCAGAAAGTGCTGGATGAAGACCAAGGATTTGTGCAAATTTCACCTGAAGTGATCGGACAATACGCCGGAGATCGGATTTTCATACTCAATACCCCAATTGCTGAAGCCAAGCAATCTACTGAGCAGTTGATGAATAGCAAGCTGTGGCTCCAGCTTCCTGCCGTCAAGCAGGGACATGTGTACGCTCAGGATATTGGCAAGACCGAAAGTGATGCCACCACTCGGGAATGGTTGCTGGAGGAATTACCCAAGCTGATCAAATAAGAATGGGGAAGCATATCGACACTTGTTGATGTGCTTCTTTTTTGTTCATCCAAAAGGAGGTATACTTATGTACATATGATAACGATTCTCAATAAAAGGAGTGTTACACAGTCATGCAGCCTCAATCGCCCGTCTGTCCTCCCTCGCCCAGCTCGTTGCTTTTTCACTTTAAGGGGATTGAGTGGGTTCGGAAGCCTGCTGAAGTGCAGTCCTCCAGCCCTTCAGCATCTGCATTTACATCTTATTCACATGTGGTTCCATATCACTGCCTGCTTATGTTCATTGAAGGCACAGGTATGGTGGACATTGGACCGGAGCAGTATCTATTCCATGCGGGTCACGGGTATTGGCTGACTCCCGGTGATTCCTATCGGATCGCTCCCCTGAATGGAACTGTACCCGAATACTACAAGCTCATGTTCGAGGTCATCGTCATGTCATCGGAATCAGGATCAGACACGGTTCTGGCTGAAAATACAAATAGTACTTTTTCCATATATAAGGGTCCCCTCCTACCGGGGTCACGTGAGCATATCGTTACCTCTTCTTCCAAGTCCATTCGGTTGGCTGGAGAGCTATTCCATAGCGCCCATCAACCGGTACACCTGCATAATGGCATTTCTGAATTGAGGCAGCAAATTCTCTTTCAGGAGCTACTGCTATTGTGGCAGGAGTCGCATGTCAATATGGAGTATAAAGATCATTCTTGCCCGGCGTTGCCAGCATCAGTCGAGGGCACCATTACCTACATGGAGAAACACTATGAAAAGCCAATTACCGTCAAGCAGCTTGCCGAACACGCGAATGTTTCCATATGGCAATACTCGCAAATGTTTCGCAAAAGGACAGGAAAAAAGCCGCTGCATTACCTCACTGAGCTGCGCTTGAATCATGCCAAGCGGCTGCTGCGGGAATGCAAACGGCCTTTACGTGAAATTGCCCGTCAGGTTGGTTTCTCTGACGAATATTATTTTAACCGACGCTTTCGGCAAATGACCGGGATTCCACCGGGGCAGTATGCGCTTAACGTTCCCTGTTCTGTCCGCGTTAAGGATTGGACAGGCCACTATATCCATATTCCACGCCGCTCCAGCCGCATCATTTATCATGGGGAAACGATGGGTGATCTGTTCGCACTGGGGGCCAAAGCTATCGGCGGAAGTCTACGATTCAGTGAATACAGCGTCTATAAACATCGTCTAGCGAACGTTGCCGATGTCGGTCTTCCACTCGATACTCGCTTGACCCGTGCTCTCGATCCCGATCTGATTATCATCGCTAATTCGGATGAACAGGAATATGAGCGCATTGCCGGGATTGCGCCTACCGTCACCTTCAACTCCTTCGCCACGCTGGAGGAACGTCTGCGGACGCTCGGCTCCTGGCTTGGCAAGGAGCGCAACGCCGAACAATGGCTGTCTGCCTTCGCCGCCCGCAATCTGAGCATGTGGCAGCAGCTTGGCACAGAGATTACAGCCGGAGAAACGGCCTCCGTCTTCATCTTCGATCATGGTAATCGTCTATTTGTGATGGGGATGTCCGGCTTCGCGGCGGCTCTTTACCACCCGCAGGGCTTCCAGCCTGTGGAGCCGATCCAAAAGATACTCGACGAAGGACATGGCTTCGCGGAAATCGAGCCAAACCAGCTCCCCGATTACGCCGGGAACCGTATTTTTATGCTCATACCCACAGCCTCGGACTCCAAACGTACGCTGGAACGTATGCTGAACAGCACTCTCTGGCGCAGCCTGCCCGCTGTGCGTCAAGGCCGGGTGTATTTCGTAGAAGCAGACCGCTGGAATTGGAACGATGCCATGACCCGGCAAAAGCTGCTCACCGAACTGCCCAAGCTGCTCGGTGCTTCTTCTTAAAGCGCCGAGCATTTTTCGCAATAAAACTACATCAAGCCCTGAATGCTCCCATCCGGCTCCAGCGACATATGCTCAGCTGCCGGGGTTTTAGGCAGACCGGGCATGGTCATGGTGCTGCCTGTTTCCACGACCACAAAGCCTGCTCCTGCGGACAATGACACTCTGGACACGTGGATCGTGAAGCCCTCCGGTGCACCTAACAGAGACGGCTGATCTGAAAAGGAATACGGCGTTTTGGCCATGCATACAGGCAGTTGCCCGAAGCCAAGCTGCTCCATACCGGACAACGCTCGTTTAGCCGCTGGAGTATATACTACCTCTGCCGCACCATAAAGCTCCTTCGCAATGACACTAATTTTCGCTTGCAGATCAAGCGTATGATCATACAACGGTGCAAAATGAGCCTTGTCCTCTTGGAGCAGATGTAGCAGACTTTGGGCCAGCTTTTCTCCCCCTTGGCTTCCCTGTGCCCACACCTGCGATAGCTCTGCGGGTACACCCAGCTTGCCACACTCCGCAAAAATCAGTTCCAATTCGGCTTCGCTATCTGTTACAAAATGGTTGACAGCTACCAGTACAGGCACGCCGAATTTTTGCAAATTCCGTACATGCCGATTCATATTGGCTAATCCAAGCTGTAATTGCGCCAGATTTTCCGCGTCCAGCTCATTTTTAGCTACACCGCCGTTATATTTCAGCGCTTTGGCGGTTACAACCAACACAGCCGCATCTGGCTGCAAACCGGACTGACGGCATTTGATATCAAAAAACTTTTCTGCCCCCAGCTCAGCCCCAAATCCGGCCTCCGTCACGACAACCTCCCCTAGCTTCAATGCCAGCTTCGTACCGATCAGACTGCTGCATCCGTGCGCAATATTGGCAAAAGGCCCACCATGCACAATGACGGGCGTTCCTTCCAGCGTTTGCACCAGATTCGGCTTTAACGCTTCCCGAAGCAGCACAGCCATGCCTTCTACTGCTTGCAAATCCTCCGCCGTTACCGTTTCGCCCGCTTCATTATATCCGATGACCATTCGACCCAAGCGCACTTTGAGATCGTTGATATTCTCGCTCAGGCACAATACCGCCATCACTTCCGAGGCTGAGGTAATCAGAAATCCGCTCTCTCTCACTGCTCCATTACCTGTTCCCAATCCGGTTACTATACTTCGCAAACTCCGGTCATTCATATCTACAGCTCGTTTCCACATGATTCGTTCCGGCTTCAAGCGCAAAGCATTGCCATGAAACAAATGATTGTCAATCATCGCTGCCAGCAAATTATGCGCAGCCGAAATCGCGTGAATATCACCCGTAAAATGCAGATTAATATCCTCGGCCGGAACGATCTGGGCTTTTCCTCCCCCGGTTGCTCCTCCTTTCATGCCAAAGCAGGGGCCAAGTGACGGCTCTCGCAGCGCAGCTATGGTCTTGTGCCCCAGCGCATTCAGCGCCTGCGACAGTCCAATGGTGGTTAGCGTTTTGCCTTCTCCCGCAGGAGTCGGATTCATTGCTGTGACCAGCACCAGCTTTCCATTCGGATAGTCCTTCACCTGCTCCCACAGAGACGGATTCAGCTTCGCTTTATATTTTCCATACGTCTCCAAATGCTCTTCTTCGATTCCTGCTTCCTTGGCTACCTCAATAATTCGTTTCATGCTCGTTATGTACCCCCTGTTTTTAAGTCTGACCGATGGTGTCAAACACTGTATCGTTTTATTTTACCAAAGTGTAACGCTTTTTGCGCTGTGATTCATTTCATCGCAAGCTTTGCTTTCCTGTGAGTTGTAAAAAAAAAAGCATCCCCCGCCCAGATGGACTTTGGTGGATACTCACAGCTTAGGATTTCATCGTCACAGGACCATAGCCCTGGGATAACAGATCATTAATATGTAAGCGATTATAAAAAAACAGTAGATTCCCTTAAACATTCTCTAGTTTATAATGCTTTTCCAAAGCTTCTTTAAAAGCATCGACCGGATACTGGTATTGAACCGTTTTTAACACAATCCGGTTATTGCATTGGTTTTTTTCCAACTCGCATCCATGCTCCATATCCAGTTCCTTCATGACAAAAATAATCTCATCCAAGGCTACCATCACACTATAGCTGTTCGTCGTAGTAGCCAGCATCTGTGCGCCTTCCTGTGTGTACGCCTCTACAATTTGTTCATCAAAACCCTCACTGAGCATGAGCTCCTTCAAGGCTTGGACAAAAAGAGTTGGTAGATTTTTGTACTGCGCCTTTTTGATTCCGAACAGTGTGACACTCAAGCGGGATGCATCATGCATAAACACAATATTTTTTCTTCGATTAAGCAAAAACAAGTTGGCATGCCAACTATTCAAAGGCGGATAAATATCAACCTGTAGTGGTTCGACATCCCATTCCTTCAGCAGTTTTTGTGTTCCTCGTATGACAAACATCGTTGCTCTCCTTTATGACGGTCCTGTGCCGTAGCTCATGTTTCGATCATGTCCAAGCTTTCGTATAAGGCATGTCCCGGATATCATAACACTGTATTCCATATATCGGATTGTAAACTCTTTCAGTATAATATAGGAAGGTGGCGAATTTCCAGTAATTTGATTACAGCTTATGCTGGGTATGGAGAAAAAAATCTACTTCAGTGAAGGTTGCCGAGATGCTGGATGCCGATCCGCATATTTTGCCAGAAGAACATGCAAAGCTGCTATCCAGGATTCATCAGAAGACAAGCGAAGCAATTGAGCTGATTAGAAGCTTCCTTTGCGCTTGTGCAGATCGGCTTTGCCGTGCTGGGAATGCTCGTAGCTTATGCGGCCATCCACCGCATCGAGTACAAAGTTATTACCTTGTAATATGTCATTTTGTAAAACGCTTTCAAGAAATAAATGAAAACCACTGCTCGATGTACACATATTTTTCACTGGACTTCATTCTAAAACAGGTATATCCTATAGGAGAAATTAAAAAACGGAATAAGGATCTTCGGGGTAGGGTGTGATTCCCAACCGGCGGTATGGCTCATGGAGCTAAGCCCGCGACTCTGTATCTGGCAACAAGATACGGACTGATTTGGTGAGATGCCAAAGCCGACGGTAAAGTCCGGATGGAAGAAGATCGAAGCATGAACATGCCGCAAAGTGAATGAATGCTGTGTTATTGGTTATGCAGCAACTTCATTTAACTTGCATAAAGCGGCAAGTTTATTTGATCAACCCCCGTCTTGCATGGCTTATCGCCATGGACGGGGGTTTTTGTGCCACCGGTCCTGTATTCGCAAGGAGCTAATTGAGTATGAGTCAATCATCAACTGTACTAACATCCAAAGGTTTTGATCGTAGCTCCCACATGAAAAGCGGTTTTTGGCTAGTCGCGATTGGAGCAGCCTTGTGGGGCGCGGACCCGCTATTTCGCATTATTTTGCTTAAATCATTTACCTCTACACAAATTGTGCTGATGGAGCATGTGCTGCTCTTTATCGCCCTGGCACCAGTGCTATGGAAGCATCGCGAGGAGCTTAAGGCGGTACGGCTTCGTCAGATTTTGGCTATCTTGTTCGTCTCGTGGGGCGGTTCTGCTCTGGCCAGTGTGATTTTCACGATGGCACTCAGCAACGGTGATCTTAACGCTGTGCTGCTGCTCCAAAAGCTTCAGCCGTTGGTCGCTATTATTCTGGCCCGCGTTATATTGAAGGAAATGCTGCCGCGTAATTTTGGAATATTAATTGTCGTCGCTCTGTTGGGGACGTATCTGCTTACCTTCGGCTGGTCGCTCCCTTTTGGACATGTTCATGATTTCGTCCACGTCGGCAGCCTGCTTGCACTAGGAGCAGCGGTCCTGTGGGGCGGTTCGACAGTGATGGGAAGCTACTTGCTTCGTTCGATGAAATATGAGACGGTGACCTCCCTGCGCTTCATGGCGGCTCTCCCACTGCTGATCGTTCTCACCTCTGTGGAGCATGCACCCTGGAATATGCCTGCTGGCACATGGGCGGGCGCAGCCGTGATTATCAATCTGTTGTTGCAGGCGCTGCTCCCCGGTCTTCTCAGTCTGTTACTGTATTACAAGGGCTTGAGTACGACCAAGGCGTCTTATGCCACGATGGCAGAACTAAGCTTCCCGATGGTCGGCGTTGTAATTAACTGGATCGCTTTCCAGCAGATCGTTACGGTAGCGCAATTGACTGGCTTTATGCTTATCTGGATTACACTCTTTATGATTTCTCGTCAGCAAAAAAACGAATAGGTTCAATGTCCATTTTATCCCTCACCCAAGCCAAATCGAGAAGATGCTTTTGCATCTCCGATTTGGCTTTTTATGTATAATTATTTATATATATTATGATACTTTAGAACTATTTTTAGAAAAAAACGTACAAAACAAGCAGCTATTTATCTTTTCCCATAGATTACATCTATAAAATCCATCGGTTTTTGTCGAATAAAACAATGTAGTGATTATCAGACACAGAGGAGTAACAACTATGACTAATAAAGCAAAACAAACAGTTCCATGGTGGAGCAGGTTTCTCAAACAGTTCTATTTAATGCGGACAAAATTGATTGTATCTTTTTTGGCGGTGCTATTGATTCCAAGCGCTCTTATTGGATACTTTTCGTATCAGGGGGCCACAACGCAACTCACTCAGCAAGTGGCTGGTTCTGTGTACACGAATCTGTATCTGATCCGCAGCAATGTCAATCAGTATGTATCGCCCATTATGAAGGACCTGGACGTGTTTGCCACTGAAATCGAATCCAATTCCCTTGTTTCCAACCAGGAGGCCCTTCAGGCAAAATTGGATGTCATCGTCAAAGCCCATCCCGAGTTGGATGGCGCGTACCTCGGCAATACGAAAGGAGAATACGTTCGTTCGCCGAAAAAATCGACCGATTATGATCCCAAGGAGAGACCGTGGTACAAAAATGCGATGCTGCAAAAGGGTAAAGTATCCGTTGGTGCTCCAATTGTGAGCCCTACGACAGGAAATCTGGCGCTTGCTGTATCAAGAACGCTGGAGGATGGTCAAGGAGCTATTGCGTTGAGTTTGAATCTGGACAAAATGAATGAAAACCTCCAGTCTGTTAAGATTGGCGAACGCGGGGGACTTTTTATTGTCGATTCTAATCATAAAATTGTATCTGGAACTGGAGCAGCCTTTAACAATTCAGGCAAAAAACCGGCAGACACCATTGAGGGACTTCCCGAAGTAGAGAAAACCGCTCAAAATGATACCCCTTCCATATTACAAATGAAATTTATGAATAGAGATATGCTGGCCTTTACACTCAAGGACCCTGTCACCGGGTGGAACATTATCGCACTATCGGATATGGAGGATTACAGTGATGCTACCCAACCGATTTTGAAGCAAAGTCTGATTGTGATTATTATTTCCATACTGGTCGCTGCTGTTATCATCTTTCTCATGATTCGCTCTTTCCTGATCCCGCTGCGCAAGCTGCAAGCAGGAACACGTATCGTCCGTGACGGCAACCTTACCGCACGGGTCAATCTGTCCGGCAAGGATGAATTCAGTGAGCTTGCGCAAAATTTTGACCAGATGACACATGCATTGCATACGATGGTTTCCGAGGTCAACCAGACGTCATCACGACTCGCGTCCTCCTCCCTGATGATCAAGGAAAGTACGGAGCAAACGACGGAATCCGTACAGCATGTAGCGGAAACGGTTATGGAATCCGCAGAAAATGCCACCACCAGTGCAGAGGCATCCGAACAAACAGCCAATGCCGTTGAGGAAATGGCCAAGGGCGTCAGCACTATTGCGGAATCAGCAAGCTCTATTGTGGATTCGGTAGGACAGACTGAGCATGACGTAGCCAAAGGCAGCCAAATGATCGGCAGCGTACGCACACAGATGGACCGTATTTTGGAAGCTGTGACGCAAACCGCCAGCCTGATGGATGAGCTGTCACAGCTCTCTGACGATGCGAAGCAGATGAATAGCGCGATTGCTGCCATTGCCAAGCAAACCAACCTGCTGTCGCTGAACGCGTCAATCGAAGCCTCCAGAGCAGGCGAAGCCGGGCGTGGATTCGCCGTAGTAGCCATCGAGGTTCGCAAGCTATCGGAGCAATCCAAGGAAAGCGCGGATTCCATCAGCCAGATCATTACACAGATGCTGGATCTGATCCAGCGTTCCACGGCTACGATGAACGGTAATGTTCGTAACCAGGTGGGTGAGGGACTGCGTATTAGCCAAGATGCAGAAGGTGCCTTCACGAATATTGAGCGCTCCACATCTCATATTGTGGAACAGATTCAAAGCGTGTCCGCAGCCGCTGAACAAATTTCGGCCAGTACGGAGGAAGTTTCGGCTACTGTTACCCATCTGGCAAGCCTGTCCCGCAATTCGGCGGATAGCTCACAGACGACTTCCGCAGCCGTTCAAGAGCAAATGGCTGCGATGGAAGAAATCGCTTCTTCCTCTCAGGAGCTGTCCAATATGGCGCAGGATTTGCAAGATCTGGTGAAGCGATTCAAGATTTAGTTCCTTCAATACATCTGCACCTGTTCAACCTAAAAAAGCCTTCGTCCGTATACAAAAATGCGGGCGGAGGCTTTTAGTATGTTAGGTTATTGGATGGCATCTCAATAATTGGCTCAGATCCTCATCTGTCCGGTCAACTGGCGGCGTTTTTCCCCTTCCGGGTCATGCTGCACCGAGATGCCTTGATGAAAAATGGTCGTAGCACGCGATTCCCTGTCGTATACCGTCCATTCCCCTTCCGGCAGCACAGGCTTTCCGTCACGTGCAAAAGCAACCCATGCCTGCTGCATATCGTGAGCCAGTGTCCGCATAGAGGGATGAACGTCCAACCCCAGCTTGCCTAGCAGCTCCAGATTATCAAAAAC
This sequence comes from Paenibacillus sp. NRS-1781, assembly GCF_050467745.1. Classification (NCBI taxonomy): domain Bacteria; kingdom Bacillati; phylum Bacillota; class Bacilli; order Caryophanales; family Paenibacillaceae; genus Paenibacillus; species Paenibacillus sp. NRS-1781. The sequence continues at coordinate 30,509 of NZ_JBITPI010000017.1, read as the reverse complement.
AAACGCAATTTCCGCGCCGTGAACCGCTTGTCCGAATACAGGATGTCCCGGCAGCGTCCAGTCAAAACGGTACATCCACACCGAGGCATACACTGCTTGTGCAACCGCTAGAGCCAGCGCAGGCCGCCAGAAGAACAGATCGGTCAGCATCTGCGCTTGCCCCTCAATCGTAACAGGGAAAGGTTCCGTCAAATCGCCAACATCTGACATGCCCGTCATCATTTCCAAGGCCTGACTCGCCATTGACTTGTTCATCAGATGGGATTCCTTGCGAATAAAATAGGCACCCTCGTGCAAATTCGTTCCGATCAGAACGGATACCTGCTTGGCTGATCCTTTGGCAATCGCAGATAAGGGTACTTCTGGTAAGGTCACACCATCCACAACGGGTTGATAAAGCATCGCCAGCCCCGAGCCGATCATTTCATGCGTCTTGGCCATGGCAAGCATGAGCGCTTCCGTCGGTAGCGTAAACAATCGTTCCGGATGCAGGGTGTCCACCCCCAACTGCTGGAGATATGCAGCCGTGACTTGCTCCGCCTGTGAAGTCGGCAGCACCTGCGATGCTCCGCTTTGTAAAATAGCACGCTGGAACAGGCCCTCAGCGGCTGGCATGGCCAACAACGCGGCAATGCTCATGGCGCCCGCCGATTCACCGAACACCGTCACCTCGTCCGGGTTACCGCCAAATGCGGCAATATGGTCCCTGACCCATTCCAGCGCAGCAATCTGATCCAGCAGCCCTGCATTAGAGGTCAGTCCGTCACCCCGCGGAGTCAGGTGCAAAAAGCCCAACGGCCCGAGCCGATAATTGAGCGTAACGACGACAACATCGCCATTTTCCGCCATCCGTGCCCCGTCATATAATGGAATCATTCCCGATCCTGTTACAAAAGCTCCGCCATGAATCCACACCATCACCGGACGTCCCCTCGCAGGTGCCTCCGAAGCGGGCACCCAGACGTTCAGGTACAAGCAGTCCTCTGACTGCTCAGGCGGTTCCACCAGATTCCCGGTCATACTCTCAGCAGATGGCATAGGCTGCGGACAGATCGGTCCAAAGCTCGTCGCATCCCGCACTTCTTCCCAAGGCTTCAAAGGCTGAGGCGCGTGAAAACGCAATTCTCCCACAGGAGGCTGTGCATATGGGATGCCTTTCCATACATGATATCCATTCACCGTTTCCCCACGAAGCTGACCCAGGCGGGTATGTATTGTAATACTCTCCATAATGAAGCCTCCTTTAACTCTATTATACCCTTAGGCAGGGCCAAACCAAAATCGAACAAAACAAATCCAAAGTTTACAAAGCCAAACACAAAAAAACGCCGGGAACGCTTTTTACGCTCCGGCATTTTTATGGAAAGAAAAGAGGATAAACGATTAATCACGAACCTCTTCCTTCGGGATTAGCTTGTATATTTCTTCGCTTTCCATCGAATCAATCAGTCGGTCCAGCCACTTGTAATAGGCAACAGCCTGCTTCATTTTCAAACGATCCTGCTGGAGAACAGCCTTAAATTCCTCATATTCCCCGCCCTGCTCCAGCAATCTGTTCAGCTCCTCAATGGCCTTGCGCAGCACCAGCAAATTCGTTTCAACCGCTTTTCTCCATTTAATAGCAAAGAAGTCTGTGAACGTTTGATGCCAGTCATATTCGACTTCATACAAATCCTTGCGCGAGCCTTTACTCCACACCTTGTTGACCATTTTCAGATCCAACAGCGTTCGGACTCCAGTACTCATGCTCGTTTTGCTCATTTCCATTTCACGGCCCATTTCGTCCAGCGTCATCGGTTTATCCGCAAAAAAAAGCAAACCGTACAAATGCCCCGCAGACAGGGTGATCCCATACAAATCCATATTTTTACCTATAGCTTCAATGACACGTTTGCGAATTTTTTGCAGCGAAGCCTGCTGCTCATCACCTAACTGGTACAAGCTCATGCTTGCATCCTCCTAATTTTAGAGCATTTTGCCTAAGATCGTATGAACGACTTTTACCCGTAACCGATTGGCTTTGACACAACACATGAAATCTTTCAATAAAAAATGAAATGTTTCAAAAGCAAAGCCCCTGTCTATATTACAACAGCATGGGTCGTTCAAAATCATAATTCGCAAAATTGCTAATGATAGTAAACTTTTTAAATTATGGATATACATAAATCTTTTGCTTATGGTTATATTTCATTGTCTATTTTAAAAAAAGAGCTATCGGTTGTAAAGTTTCGGATGTTTGAGCATTCTAAAGAACGAAGGAGCATATGGTAGGAAACTTTGTACAGTTTTTACTGTACGTACTTTATGAACAGTTTTTTTGTTTGAAAAGTAAGTAATGCTTCTGTTACAATTAATTTTGTCATTAACCGTTCAGGATGTTCAAAATAATGATTTTTATACTTGATCCTTAATGCAATACGGGGTTAATACCAAGCAAAGTATAGAAAGAAGAGGTGTATGTATGACGATTTTGGAAGTCAAAAATGTCAGCAAACTCTTTGGTCCTCACGCAGAGCAAGGTGTTCCGCTCCTGGAGCAAGGCTGGGGCAAGGAAAGGCTAGCCAAAGAAAAACAAATTACCGTTGGTGTCAATAAGGCCAGCATGGAAATTAAGCAAGGTGAAATTTTCGTTATTATGGGTCTTTCGGGCAGTGGCAAGTCCACTTTAGTGCGAATGCTAAATCGCTTGATTGAGCCTACCTCCGGTGAAATTCTGGTCCACGGCAAGGATCTCCGCAAGATGAACAAAGAACAACTCCGCGAAGTTCGCCGTAAAACCATCAGCATGGTTTTTCAAAAATTCGCCCTGTTCCCACATCGGACTGTATTGGAAAATGTAGAATACGGCCTTGAAATACAAAAGGTAGAAAAAACGAAACGCCAGGAAAAAGCACAACAAGCGCTGGAACTGGTTGGTCTTAAAAACTGGGGCGATAAAATGCCCGATGAACTGAGTGGCGGTATGCAGCAGCGTGTCGGTCTGGCACGGGCGTTGGCTAATGACCCTGAAGTGCTTCTGATGGATGAAGCATTCAGCGCACTGGACCCCCTCATTCGCCGTGACATGCAGGATGAGCTGCTGGAGCTTCAAGATAAAATGAAGAAAACGATTGTGTTTATCACCCATGACCTGGATGAAGCGCTACGGATCGGTGACCGGATTGCATTGATGCGGGACGGATCGGTCGTGCAGATCGGTACACCGGAAGAAATTATGATCCAACCGGCTAACTCTTATGTAGCCCGCTTCGTCGAGGATGTGGATCTGTCCAAAGTATTGACGGCGGCTCATGTTATGCTTCGTCCAGAAACGATCACAATGGATCGCGGTCCACGTGTTGCTCTGGAATTGATGCGTGAACGCGGGATTTCCAATCTGTTCGTCATTGATCGTACCAAGAAGCTGTTGGGCGTTATCAATGCTGAAGATGCTGTCCATGCGCTGCGCAACAATTTGAAAATTGAAGATATTCTCATGACGGACGGACCGCAGGTTGCTGCTGAAACGGTCATTAATGATTTGTTCGAAATTACAAGCTCGGCCAAGGTCCCTCTGGCTGTGGTCGATGACAAACAGAAGCTGTTGGGTGTTATCGTCCGTGGAGCTTTGTTGGGCGCACTTGGCGGAGATGTAACCACCACGAAGGAGGTGAATGCCCTTGATACCGAAACTGCCAATCGCTGAGTGGATTCAGACTATTGTAGACTGGATGGGTATTCATCTGGCCGGATTGTTTAATGTTATCTCTTCTATCATTGAAGCTGTTGTAGGCTTTTTCTCTGGGCTGTTCATGCTTCCGCACCCTCTGGTGTTCATCGTGATCATCGGAATTATCGCATTTATGATCGGCCGGGTTCAGCTTACGCTGTTTACCGTCATTGGCTTCCTGCTAATTGACAATCTCGGCTATTGGAGCGAAACGATGAATACGCTCGGGCTGGTCATCACATCCGCACTCGTATCCATTGTCATCGGGATTCCGATCGGGATCTGGTGTGCATATAGCAAAACGGCGTCACGCATTATTACGCCTTTGCTTGATTTCATGCAGACAATGCCTGCGTTCGTATATCTTCTGCCTGCGGTTACCTTTTTCAGCCTCGGTGTTGTACCAGGCGTTATCGCATCTGTTATCTTCGCGATCCCTCCAACCATTCGCATGACGAATTTGGGGATTACGCAAGTGTCGGGTGAATTGGTCGAAGCCTCCGACGCATTCGGTTCAACCTCGGCGCAAAAGCTGTTCAAAGTACAACTGCCGCTGGCGATGCCAACCTTGATGGCTGGTATTAATCAGACAATTATGCTCTCACTGTCTATGGTCGTTATTGCTTCCATGATCGGTGCAGAAGGAATCGGTGCCGTTGTATACCGTGCCGTGACACAGCTGCAAATTGGTAAAGGTTTTGAAGCCGGATTGGCTGTCGTTGTTCTGGCTATCGTGCTTGACCGTTTCACGCAGAACCTGTTCAAACCAGCCAAAAGAGGCAAAAGCCGCGTATCCACCAAGCAAAAGGTATGGATTACCTCTGCGGTTACCGCTGTCATCCTGATCGCTGGCGCATCGCAATATTTTGTTGGATCGAATCCTTCTGCATCTGGCAAAGGAAACGCTTCTGCCAACCCGGTTGGCGAAGAAGTCGGTTACAAGATTATTGGAATTGATGCCGGGGCAGGGATTATGAAATCAACTGCCAAGGCGTTAAAGGACTACAATTTGTCCGACTGGAAGCTGGTAGAAGGTTCCGGTGCAGCGATGACTGCAACACTGGACAAAGCCATAAAAGCGAAAAAACCGATCATTATTACAGGTTGGACGCCACACTGGATGTTCAACAAGTATGATCTCAAATATTTGGAAGACCCTAAAAAATCTTATGGCGAGGCTGAGGGTATTCATACGATTGCCCGTAAAGGGCTGCAACAGAACGCCCCTATCGCTTACGAGTTTCTGAAACGGTTCAAATGGACACCGGAAGATATGGGTGAAATGATGGTTGCTATTCAAGGCGGAACCAGTCCTGAGCAAGCTGCCAAGGATTGGGCTGAGAAGCATGCCGATAAGGTGCAGGAATGGACCCAAGGACTGCAACCTGTCCATGGTGACATCTTCAAGCTCAGTTATGTGGCTTGGGATTCTGAAATTGCCAGCACGAATTTGCTGAAATATATTTTGGAAAACAAATTGGGCTACAAAGTAACCGCGTTGCAAGTTGAAGCAGGTCCAATGTGGACGGGTGTCGCCAGTGGTGATGTGGATGCTTCTCCGGCGGCATGGCTGCCACTGACACATGCAGATTACTGGGCTAAATACAAGGATAAGCTTGATGATCTCGGCGCTAATATGACGGGTGTCAAAACGGGCTTGGTCGTGCCAGCTTATATGAATGTTAAATCTATAGCTGATTTACAAGGCAACGAAACAGGTTCGACTGCTCCTTCTGCCGCTGCGGAGAACTTTGGCAAGGAGGTCGGATACCGTATTGTCGGTACCGACCCCGGTGCCGGTCTCATGAAGCTGACTGCCAAAGCTATGAAGGAATATGACTTGTCTGACTGGAAGCTGCTTGAAAGCTCCGGGGCTGCTATGACAGCTACACTGGATAAGGCGATCAAGGCCAAGCAGCCCATCGTTGTAACCGGCTGGACCCCTCACTGGATGTTTAACAAGTATGATTTAAAATACTTGAAGGACCCTAAGAAGGCTTATGGTGATAAGGAAGAAATTCATACCATTGCCCGCAAAGGCTTGAAACAGGATGCACCTGTTGCTTATGCATTTCTGAGCCGCTTCAAGTGGACTGCCGAGGATATGGGTGAAGTGATGATCGCCATTCAAGACGGTGCTGCTCCACAACAAGCTGCCAAGAGCTGGGCTGACAAGCATCCTGAGAAGGTAAAGGAATGGATCAAGGGCTTGCAGCCTGTCCATGGCGATCCTTTGAAGCTAAGCTATGCTGCATGGGATTCTGAAATTGCCAGTACGAATGTATTGAAATATGTATTGGAGCAAAATTTAGGCTACAAAGTGGCTGCCCTTCAGGTAGAGATCGGCCCCATGTGGACAGGCGTTGCAGGCGGGAGTGTGGATGCTACCGCTGCTGCCTGGCTTCCACTGACACATGCCGATTACTGGGCAAAGTACAAGAATCAGGTGGACGACATCGGAACCAGCATGACTGGCGTTATGTCCGGGCTTGTGGTTCCATCCTACGTACCCGTTGATTCTATTGAAGACTTAAAAACGCAATAATAATTCATTCAGCCAATACCATATACACTTAAAACCGAAAGGCAGATCAGGAGTAAAAACCTGGTCTGCCTTTTTAATATGCGTATTTAGTGACTCTTAGCCTTTTATCCTTTAAGTGTAACTCCCTCTTGCGTTGATATATCGGCATGCTGGTCTGCCGTCTGACGCTGTCTAAAGAATAGCGGATAGATCGCGAAGGATACCAGCAGACTTACACAGCCAATAACGCCCAACGCAATCGTATCCTTGAAGACATACGTGATATCCAGTCCTTTGAGCGTGATATTCCGTACAGCATCCAGATAATACGTCAGTGGCAATATTTCGGCAACCCCCCGCAAGAAGCCGGGCATCGCTTCCAGCGGCCACGTATAGCCTGACAGCATAAAGGAAGGAACGGCAATCAGCATGAGGGTTTGGGTCGCTTCCACTCTGGTCTTGGAAAAGAGGCTGAACAGGAACCCTAAACCGCACAAGGCAAAGTTAAAGGCCAGCGACACCAGAATCAGCGGCAGCACCTGCCCCCTGAACGGAATATCAAAGCTTAGGGCGCTAATACTGAATACAGTCAGCACATTAAAGGCTCCCGCCACATAATACGGTGTCAGCTTGGCAATAGCGAGTCGCCAAGGAGTATTTCTCCATGCGGCGAATCTCCCCCAAGTCCCTGCTTCCTTATCCCGCGTACAGGACAAAGCAATACCGAGCAGCAAGCACTGCTGGAGAGCCGCAGAAATGACCCCGAGAGGCATGAACAGCTTGTAATCATATACCGGGTTGAACAGCACTCTGGACCGGAACGGGATGGTACTCAGCGTCGAGGCGGCCTGATCGGCGTTCATTCCCTTTTGCTTCATGGAATTGACTGATACCCCGGCGCTCACGCTACTAATGACCTGATTGGCAATTCGGCTGGCGCTGTTGGAATACATCATGTTACTTCCGTCAATCAGGGTCAGCACGGGCGGGTTCTCCCCATGCTTAAGCCGGGTGGTGAAATTGTCGGGAATGACGATGCCTACCTTGGCTTCCCCGGTTTCCACCTGACGGACCACATCCTCCTGATTGGTGGCCTGCCGTGTAACGGCAAACGAATCTGTCGCATCGAACGCCTGAATGATCTGGCGACTGAGCTGAGAATTATCTCCATCATATACCGTGACAGGCATCTCGGTAATCCGCTGATGAGAATACAGGAAGCCGAACAAGATGGTATATACAATCGGTGTAATTACCAGAATAGCCAAAAAGCGTCGATCCCGGAAGATGCTCAGCCATTCCTCACGAAATACATCGCGGATACGAAGTCTTTCCTGCTGATCCTGCATATTACTGCGCCCCTTTGCCTGTAAACAGAACCGTGGAGCCTGTCGGAACCGAAGCCGCAAGATCCGGCAAGGCTATTTTAACGCCAAAGGAACGGACATCCTTATCACCGGAGCTTTGGCTCGGTTTTTGAATTGCGAAGTCGGCAGCCGATTCCAGCAAAATGACTTTACCTTTCAGCTCCTTTCCGCCCGACAGCAGTTTAACTTGTACAGTATCCCCTGCCTGGAGACCATTCAAAGATGTTTCCGGCACATAGAATTTAGCCCAACGCTGAGTCGAAGTTTCAATCGTATAGACCGGGAAGCCTGCGCTGGCCATTTCACCCAAGCTGAGCGATTTGGATTTTACAATACCATCCTGGGATGCGCGCAGTGTGGTGTAGCTCAAGTAGGTCTGAGCTTCCTGAAGGGCAGCTTCGGCCTGTGCTACCTGTGCATGGGCACCTGCAACCGTCGACTGTGCCTGCTCTACCGTGGATTGCGCCGCCTTTACAGCAGATTGCGCCTGTTCTACCGAAGCCTGCGCGGCTTTGACATCCTCCTGCTGCAAAGTAACCTTGCCTGCTCCTGCCTGTGCTTCCTTCACCGCAGCCAATGCCTGACGGTATTGTGCTTCAGCCGCCGTAATTTCTTCCTTGCGGCTTCCCTCGCGTACCATATTCAGTTGCTGAGATGCTGAATTGTACTTGGCTTCCGCCTGTTGATGGTCCAACGTCGCTTGATCCAATGAGGCTTGGGTTGCTGCCCCGGCTTCTTGAAGCTTTTTGGCACGCTCCAGATTTTTAGTGGTCAAATCCAGCGTTTCCTTGGCAGCCTTCACACTCACTTGTGCTTGCTCCAGCTCTTGCGGTCTTGCGCCGCTCTTGAGGGCATCCAGCTTCGCTTTGGCCGCAGCCGCAGCCGCTTGTGCCTGTTCGATCTGACTGGAGGAAGCCTGTGCAGTCACGCCGACTGCTGTGGTGCCCTGGCTCTTTTTGGCCTGAGCTGCACTCACGGTAGCCTGTGCCTGCCCCACTCCCGCTTGAGCCTGCAATACGCCAGCCTTCGCTTTGGACACATTACTCTGGGCTGCCAGCAATGCCGCCTGTGCCTGTTTCACCTTGTCTTCCAGCTCACGGCTTTCCAGATGGGCTAACACCTGCCCTTTTTTCACCTTGTCGCCCTCATTGACGAGCATCTGATCAATACGTCCCGCCATCTTTAAGCTGGCATTGAGCGTATCCGATTCTACATAAGCTGTTGGAATGGAAGAGGACTGATCCGCAGACAAGCTACCCCCCCCCCTTTGAAAAGCGGTCAAAGCATAAATCCCTATAGCGATTAAAACAATAAGTACGGCGTAAATCGTATATTTTTTAGCTTTCATGTTTTCATCACTCCATCTGTCTATTTATGATGCATACCCAGCGCATTACAAACAAAAATTTCAATACTCTCCCGAACTACCTGCAAGTTCATCGTTTCGCCCCAAACCATGGATCGCATCGGTGCAAAAATGTAAATACCAAATAAGCAATTTGCCGTCGTTTTCGCATCCAGCTTACTCGAAATTTTCCCGTAAAACTTACCAGAGTCGATCTCCGCTTCCATAAAATCAAAATAGTCAGCCAATACCTGCCTGATATTAAAATGCTGCTCCTGCGAAACCCATCCCTTGCTAACTAGCAAACGACAAAAATCCGGCTCTCTTCCAATAAACTCAACGTGTACTTGAATCAGCTTGTGAATCCTCGTTTCTACCTGATCCTTCGGAACCTGAGACATGGTTTCACGGATATCCTGAACAAAGCGCTCCATCCCCATCTTCAAAATATAAATGTACAGATCTTGTTTATTTTTGAAGTTGTAATACAGAGTTCCTTTAGCAATGCCGCATACCTTGGCGATTTCCTCCATATTGGTTTCATTGAAGCCACGCTCGGAAAAAGCCTTGAGCGCACCATTAAAAATAATTTCCTTCGTCTGGTTTTTCATGCTTCCTCCTTTTTTGAACTGACCGTCCAGTACAAAAATATGTATTCATTATAAGCCTATTTTTAGTTATCCAGCAATAGGAAATGTACAAAATAAACAATTTTAGACAGTTCGTCTAAACGGACGTTCTAAAAATGGGAGAATTCAGACATACAAAAAACAGACCGAACAAGTGAGGGGGTCACTTACTCGGTCCGTTATTTTATAAAATCGGCTGGTAAAGGGGTCTCGTATTAAGTTTACCAGCCGATTTTAAGGGAAGGCCGATTATTTTTTTACCGTTTGATTGTATTGCGCAATTTTGCCTGTAATCTCTTGTGCGGCTTGATCCAATGCCTGTTTGGGCTGTTGCTGTCCGCTCAAGACGGCCTCGATTGCACCCTCTACGATTTGACGCGCTTCCGGGAATACGCCCATCACTGCGCCTTGCGTAGCCATGGATTGCGCCGATGCGTGCAATTGGTCAACAGCGGTTTGGAATTGCGGGTATTTCACCATATTGTCCTTGAGTACCTGCTCGTCATAAGCTGCTTTGGTGATTGGGAAGTACCCCGTATTCACACTCCATTGTGCCTGTACAGCCGGGGAAGCTACGAATTTAATGAACTCCCACGCTGCTTTTTGCTGGGCTTCAGGCTTGTTGTTCATGATGTACAAGCTCGCGCCGCCTACAACCACGCCGCCTTCTTTCGCTTCGTTCGCTCTTGGTAGAAAGCCAGTGCCTACCTCGAATTTATCGCCCACCTGCTCCACAATATTACGCAGCGAAGCGGTGGAATCCAGTGTCATGGCAATTTGTCCTGCGGAAAAAGCTTTGGCAGTATCATCGGAGTTACGTCCCAGATTGGATACAACCTTTTCGTCGATCATTTTCTTCCACCAAGTCAGGGTTTTCACACCTGCATCCGAATTCAGCAGCGATTCCGTTGCTGCCTGATTGCGTCCGTTGCCATTATTCACATAATCCGCATTCTGATTAGCAAACAACTGCTCCATAAACCAGCCATAGATAGCGATGGAGGCACCGGATTTCCCGTCCTTGCTCAAGGCTTTGGCAGCCTTTTCGAATTCATCATAGGTTTTTGGAGGATTAGCCGGATCAAGTCCCGCCGCTTTAAAAGCATCCTTGTTATAGTACAAGATTGGATTCGATGTATTAAATGGCATTGCATTCAGCTTACCGTCAATGGTGTAATACCGCGTAATATTAGGCTCAAGCTGCGAAAGATCGAACTTGTCTGCATCAATAAATTGTTGTACAGGAGTAATCATCTTGGAGTCAATCATGAATTTACTGCCGATTTCATACACCTGAATGATGTCCGGGCCGCTGTTGGAGCCAAGCGACGCTTTCAGCTTGTTCAAGCTGTCATCATATTTGCCTTGGTATACTGGCTCTACCTGAATGTCCTTGTGGCTGGCGTTAAAGTCAGCGGCGATTTGCTTGATCGCTTTTTCGCCGTTACCGGACATGGAATGCCACCACGTCAGCTTCACCGGAGAACCTGCTGCTGCTCCCGCATCACTACCGTTGCTTGGCTTCTCAGCCGTCGTGTTATTGCTACAACCTGCTGCAACAACGATTGCAGTGAGGATAAGCAAGGTCAAAGCACTTTTCAGACGAAAAAATCTCATAATCTCTCTTCTCTCCCTTTGATTAAATGATTCTCGCATACAGATTTTCTTGCAATATTCTTTGGTGATAAAGCTCTGTATATAGGCTGCTTGCGCAGGTGTTACTGTACTTGTGGGCTTGTTTAGCCTTTAAGCGCACCCGCTGCCATCCCGCGCACCAACTGCTTCAGACCAAAGATCAACAGAAGCAGTGACGGTAAAATAACGAGGGCCGTACCCGCGAACACGAGGTTCCATGAGGTCGATTCCTGAAATTCGAGCATGGAAATTCCGATCTGTACTGTGCGCATATTCTCGCTATTCGTGACCAACAACGGCCACAGGTACGAATTGTACATGTTCAGGAACGAATATACAGCCAGTGTTCCGAGCGCCGGACGTGATAGCGGAAGTACATGAAACAGGAAGTAACGAACATGTCCACACCCGTCCATACGAGCCGCCTCGAACAATTCCTTGGGAAGCTGGAGAAAAAATTGTCGTAGCAGGAACGTTCCGAATGCCGTTGCCAAAAATGGAACCGTCAGCCCTTGATAGGTATCCAGCCAATTCCAGCTACGTACGGTCAGGTAGTTTGGAATAATGGTCACTTCCCACGGGATCATCATCGTCGCGACAAACATGCTGAAAATGAAGTTCTTCCCCTTGAATTCCATTTTGGCAAAGGCATAGGCCGCCAAGCTGGCTGTAATCAACTGACCGATCATGGTTAAGCCTGAAATGAGAAAGGTGTTACCAATGAACGCTGCAATCGGAACGATTTCAAATACGTCGGTAAAATTGGCCATATGAAAGGAATGCGGGAAAAAGCTCGGTGGATAGGCGCTTGCTTCCTTTGGCGACATGACAGCCATAAAAAACGTATAAATAACCGGATATAAAATCAAAGCAGCCGCAATCGTAAGCAACATGTACACGAGTGTTGAATTAAGCTGTCGTTTCATTGGTAATGCACCTTTCTTTCCACCCATTTGAACTGGATCATCGTAAGCAGCAGGATGACGACAAACAGTACAATTGCCTGTGCGCTACCCGTTCCGAATCGGAAATTAACGAAGGCCTCCTGATAAATGGAATACACGAACACATTGGTGCTGTTCACTGGACCGCCCTTGGTCAAAATGTTAATTTGAGCAAAGGACTGGAAAGCTCCAATAATGGATACGACCGTTACAAAGAAGATCGTTGGCGACAATAGCGGCATGGAAATTCGCCAGAACGTCACCAACGGGCCTGCCCCGTCCATTTTCGCACTCTCATACATGTCATCCGGAATCCCTTGAAGTCCGCTTGATAAAATAATGTAATTAAAGCCCAGATTCATCCAGATGGTCATGATCGCTACAGAGAACAATGCCCAATCCGGGCTGGTCAGCCACGGAACCGGATTGATATGTAGCAGGGACAGAACGTAGTTAAACATCCCCAGTGTCGGATGAAAAAGAAATTTCCAAATGACCGCAGATGAGCCGACCGACAGCACCATCGGCAGCGAAAAAGCGAACTGGAAGATACGCATCCCCCACAGCTTGCTATGTGTGAGTGCAGCCAGCACCAGCGCCAGTAAAATGCCTACAGGCACCGTCAGCAGCGCAAACAAGAGCGTAACCTTGATTCCTTGCAGGAATTGACCCGAGCTGAAAAGTGTAGCAAAGTTATCTAACCCAACATAAGCTGCAACATTTCCTGCGGGATCTGTAGAGTGCAAGCTGAGATAAACCGACTTGATCATCGGGTAAAACATAAATACAGCAAACAAAATGAGCGATGGAGCCAAAAACGTATACGCCAGCGCGTTTTCACGCAGTCTCTGAATTTTTAGCGACCCCGTGCGTATGCGAGCCTTAGACGAAGCCTGTTGCTGGCTCCTCGTCCTGAGTCCCATAGATTTGTTAAGCTCACCCAAAAAGGAGCGCCCCTTTCTTTTCAAACCAACCTCAGTAAGTGTATCGTTTTGATGTAATGGGAACATCAAACGGGCTGGAGCAGAATGTTAATGTTTCATGCATTTGTAAAACTCTTATTACCTGGGTAGCCGCACAATGGCACAGACTCCTGCATACGATACATCATTATACGAGTATGGAGGTCAGAGGCGAATGCCGTACAACACTGTCAATCCGCAAACCTTATATCAGGCCAGACCGGAATTTCAGACAGAGCTCAAAAAGGTCCGCGATCATCTGCATCACCAGTTGGATCCTTACGTCAATCACACCTTCCGGGTTCAAACAATGGATCATCATGTGTATGAAGGAAGAATTGTCCACATCGATGCGGATCACTTGTATTTGAGCGTGCCTCAGCCGCACCACACGCCCTCCCCAGGCATCCCTACCCCCTATCGTTCCTATGCCTACAGAGATGTCATTCTGCCGCTGGTGCTGTACAATCTGTTGGTGGTGACACTGCTGAGCTAACACTCGATCCATTTCGTCCCAAAACAAAAAACCTCCAAATTCGTGAACAGCCGAACCCTCGGCATATTACGAAGCTGGAGGTTTTTACGTATTTATTTTACATTTTGGACAGGAATTTAACTGAATTAGAAGCAGATAAATTTGGGGAACGAGGAATGGTATGTGCTCCTTCTTGGCAAGCTAATATGAGAAAACGTCAGAACGGAGAAGAAGCCTAATGAAATATAACCGATTACTGTCTGCAAGTATCGTTGTTTCGTTGTTCTGTGCCAGCTTTTGCGCCACACCCTATACCGAGGCCGCCTCGTATGCCTCCCCTGCACCAACAAAGGGTAGAGCCTATTATGAAGAACGTGGCGACATTGTATGGGAAGTTCCTACCCAGCGCAAGGTAATTGCCCTCACATTCGACGACGGACCGGATGAAAGCAAAACGCCCGCTATTCTGGATTTACTCAAGCAATATGACGCCAAAGCGACCTTCTTTGTCGTCGGTAGCCGTGTAGAAAAACTCCCTGACATTGTCAAACGGGAACGAAAAGAAGGCCATGAGGTTGGCAACCATACTTTCCACCATCCATCCTTCCATAATATTTCCCGAAACAAAGCTCTGTCTGAAATGGATCAGGGCCAAGCCAGCATTATTCAAGCAACAGGGGGAGAAACTCATCTTTTCCGTCCACCGGGTGGTTCCTATACCGACTCGCTCGTCAAACTATCTAAGGAAAAAGGGCTTAAAATAATTTTATGGTCCTGGCATCAGGATACCCTGGATTGGCGGAAACCCGGTGTACAACGGATCGCCAATAAGGTACTTCGTAATGCTCGCAATGGCGATATCGTCCTCATGCACGATTATGTATATAAAAGTACACAAACCGTTGAAGCCCTCAAAATCATTTTACCTGAGCTGAAAAAAAGAGGCTTTACCTTCGTCACCGTATCCGAATTGCTTGCCAATCACGAGACTCCTGAAGGACTTATTGAGGTGAATAAATGAAGGATGAGAAATAAATTCCAAGCCAATCCTTTCCTTTGAAATCATTGGCTACATAAAACGTTCTTCTTAAGGAAAATATATTTATGAATTACCAACTATCTCAAGGAGGCAATAACATGAAAAAAGCAATATTGACTGTAGCGTCCCTGGCTGTACTTCTGTCAGCAGGATCAATGGTATCTGCAGCACCCGCAATGGAAAAGCATGAACACAAAATGCATCAACATAAGGTTAAGGCTCATTCGAAACATGAACACAAGCTGCACGCCAAGAGCAAACATGAGAAAGTCCACAAGCTACATGCGCGTGAAGCTGCACCTGCCAAAATGATTGGAGAAAAAGGCATTCATACGAAAAGTATAAAAGCAAAGGCTACTAAACTTCCAAAAACAGGATTCGGTGGCGCGAGCGAGCAAATGAATTAGGGAGGGGTAAAAGGAGAGGGTTAGCTTGTTGACCCTCTCTCTTTCTTCATATGAACAATAAGTGGATTATTCGTATCATTGTGCTATTGATTTTGCTGGGTAGTACGAGCTGTTCATCTTCGGCTAAACCTCAAGGTAGCTCCCATGCTAACTCCAGCCAGACCCCGGCTAAGCGTGAAATTCAACAAACTAAAACGACGAAGCCCTTACAGGTTAAAAGTAAACCTTTCCAAGGGAGCATTCCACGTAAAATCGATATTCCTGCGGTTCGTATTCATTCGATTATAGAACCGGTAACCTACTTAAAAAATGGTCAAATGGGCGTTCCAGACAACACGGATCGAGTAGGTTATTTATCTACTGGTATATTGCCAGGAGCGGCAGGTAATGCAATTATGGATGGTCATGTTGATACATACACGGGCCCGGCAGTTTTTTATCCTCTTAAAAAACTGAAAAGGGGGGATTTTGTGTATGTGACTGGCGATGAAGGTTGTAAGCTACAGTTCGTTGTGGAGGAGGTAAAGTTTTACTTAACCTCTGAAGCACCGATTCAAACGATTTTTGGCCCTACAGAAGAACACCGTTTAAACTTGATTACCTGTGCCGGACGCTACAGTCGAAGCAAGAAGGAGCATGAAGGAAGGCTGGTCGTCTTTACGAAATTAACACACATGAATTCAGTTTGTAAGAAAATTACGGTCAAACCAAGAATAATTCCCAAAAACAACCCAATTATTTTCAAGGAGAATGAATAATTGTGCTTAGGATCAGAAAATTACAATTGCTGTGCATGATCTTGATAATAATTCCAATTAACAGCTTCTCTTTATTTCGTGCACAAGCCGATCCAGCTGAACAGGCTAGCGTTACCCCCTTTCTTCAAGAACTGTTTGCTGACCGTACCCGGTTGTTAATGGATCAGGACAAAACACATATCGAAGACTATTACTTATTCAAAGATAAACGAAGCAGCCAATATGCGTACCTTCATGAAGTAAACAGGGGCGAATATATTCATGAATGGGCCAAGCTTCGAAAAATAAAATTTGTGAATGCAGAAAGCTCCATTCGGATAGCCCGGGCCATAGTGTTAGGCGATACGGCAAAGGTGTCACTTGTTCAGTCCTTGAAATTGAGCTACGAGTATATCGACAGCTATCCCGGTCGGCATGATTTTGGAATTGGAACACGTCATGGCATGACACTGAGAAAAAAAGATAATCGTTGGTACGTGGAACGTGAATGGTATTCAGATCCTCTGGAAGAGAATTCAAAAAAGATTCAAAAATCCGACTTATTTTTTACTCCCCATAAAGATCCGGCAACACCAAAAAGGGTTATTCATAAATACAACAGGGCCCGCGCCGTTGACTATGCCAACAAGTATGCAGGAACGACATGGGGAGCAGGTAATGGGCAGCGATATAATCAAAAATACCTGGATTATAACTCCAAAGGCGGCGATTGTACCAACTTCTCCTCCCAAGTGATCGGGGACAAGGAGGAAGGCGGAGGGCTTCCTATGAAATCAGGGTGGCACTACTTGTATCGCAACGGTGGAAGCCAAGCCTGGGTTCAAACGGACGCATTTAAAAATTTTCTGTTACGCTCCGGTTATGGAAGGATTATAGGACAAGGAAGCTTCTCCGATATTGTCCAATCGGTCAATGAACGACAACAGCATCTCAACAAGCCCCGGTTGCTTCCAGGTGATTTAATTGCTTACGTATTACAAGGAGATGTAGACCACTTCTCGGTTGTAGTCGGATTTGATCAGAGCGGCTATCCCTTAGTCAACTCCCATACCGCAGACCGTTTCAGAGTTCCCTTCGATTTAGGGTGGGATAAAAACACCAAATATTTGTTGATTCATATACAAGATTAAGCATCACGCCCCTTAAGACTTGTTCATATCCCGGAGGTTGCTGTCATAGGAATAATGTGGACAGCTTCTAATGGGGTGGAAAATGATTTGAAATTACCTCTTATCTTAAAACAAACCATGGTGAGAGCTAATGCGATGATTGTTGTAAAAGCCATCGGTTTGGTTGGAAAAGTATTTATGACACGACTTGTTGGAGCTGAAGGAATGGGCCTTTATCAGCTTGCCTATTCCTTCTATAGCTTAATATTGATGATTATTTCAGGGGGATTGCCGACAGCTTTGGGTATGTTTACAGCTAAGCATACTGTAAGAGGCTGGCGGTTATTCAAAGTTTTTGCGATATTCCTGATTCTCACAGGATTGGCATCCAGTATCTTAACCTTTTGGCTATCAAAGCCAATCGCTAATTTGCTCGGCTATCCACAGCTCGATTTTGTAATTCGATGCCTCTCCCCTGCTATACTGACCGTTCCCTTGCTAAGTCTACTGCGCGGATATTTGCAAGGGCTTGAAAGATACACCGCAATTGCCCTCTCGGAAATCATAGAACAAACCGCCAGGATCGGTACTTTAATGTGGCTAGTGCCACTATTTATTCAATCCGGCATCGAGTTTGCTGTAGGCGGAGCGGTGCTGGGAACTTTTTCAGGCGCGTTGCTATCCTTTGCTGTGCTTACTGCTTTTTTTATGTACAATCGTCCCTCTGTAGCTTTATCCCCCCCATCAAGTCGAGCAGATTTACCTTTAGTGGTACAAGCTTCCTTTGCTATTGCGCTTACACGCTTGCTTATCCCGGCTTCCGACTTTATGGATGCGATCATCATCCCTCAACGATTACAGGTTGCCGGGGTTTCTTCCAAGGAAGCAGCGGAAATGTTCGGTATTGTCACAGGTATCGCCCTTGTCGTCGCTTATATGCCTACTCTGATTACAGGCTCGTTAACACATACGCTCACGATGAAAATAACTGCGGATTGGCAAAATAAGGAGTATAGCTTATTCAACAAAAAAAGCCATACCGCCCTTCAGGTAGCATGGGTGTGGGGACTAGCCTCAGGCTTTTTCATTTTTGAGTATGCCTCAGAAATCTCCCTATTTGTTTTTGGTATACAAAGTGCTGAGATCCCCATTAAATCGTTGGCAATGATACCGTTACTCGTCGGATTGCGGGAAATTACAACAAGCATCTTATGGGCACAAAATAGGAAGAAAACTCCCTTTATTGGCCTTGGAACAGGAGTCCTTATCAATTTCATCATTCTGTATTCCTTAGTTTCCATTCCCGGTCTTGGATATGCCGGTATGTCCCTGGGAATCATCATGCTGGAGCTAATTGCAACGGCCTGGAATTTCAAAGCCCTCCACCCCTTCCAACGAACCAAATCCCGAACAGCCATTGTGCTGTTGATGGACATATTAGTTTTTGAAGCCATTCTTATCGTTGGTACGCTGTGTTCCAAGGCGTTATCCTCATTGGGCTGGCCGGAGACGGTTCATATGATTGCAGAGATACTTCATTACTGCTTTTGGTGTGCTATGTATTTGAAAGTGCGATTAAAGAGTGTTTTCGAAGAGTAGCTGTAAAAAGGAAATTAAGTAAAAAGGCCTCCCACAAGTTAATTGAACTCGTGAGAAGCCTTTTTTTCTACTGCAATGTTAACATTTCGTTAACAAAATGTGGCCAATCAGGGATTCTACTCACAGAAACCCTAGATGCATAAAGGGTTCATCACCCTATTACATCATGCCGCCCATTCCACCCATGCCGCCCATATCAGGCATTGCTGCCTTTTCTGGTTCTGGCTTGTCAGCGATAACTGCTTCGGTAGTCAAGAACATTGCTGCTACGGAAGCAGCGTTTTGCAGTGCATAACGAGTTACTTTTGCAGGGTCAACGATACCAGCGTCGATCATGTTTACCCAGTCGCCAGTAGCTGCGTTAAAGCCTACGCCAACTTTTTCACGTTTCAGACGCTCAACGATTACGGAGCCTTCTTCACCCGCATTAGCAGCGATCGTGCGGATTGGAGCTTCCAGAGCGCGCAATACGATGTTCACGCCTGTTTGCTCGTCGCCTTGCAGTTCAACGGCTGCAACAGCGCTGTATACGTTCAGGAGCGCTACACCACCACCGGATACGATACCTTCTTCAACCGCAGCACGGGTTGCGTTCAGGGCATCTTCGATGCGCAGTTTGCGTTCTTTCAATTCTGTTTCAGTAGCCGCACCGACTTTGATAACTGCTACACCGCCGGACAATTTAGCCAGACGCTCTTGCAGTTTCTCTTTGTCGAACTCGGAAGTCGTTTCTTCCAGTTGCGTACGGATTTGGCTAACACGAGCGTCGATGTCGGCTTTATTACCAGCGCCGTCAACCACAATCGTATTTTCTTTTGTGATACGCACTTGACGTGCTGTACCCAGTTGATCTACGGAAGCAGTTTTCAGGTCCAGACCCAGTTCTTCCGTGATTACTTGACCGCCTGTCAGGGCAGCGATATCTTGCAGCATTGCTTTACGGCGGTCACCAAAGCCTGGAGCTTTAACAGCCACAGCGTTGAATGTACCACGCAGTTTGTTAACAACGAGCATAGCCAGCGCTTCGCCTTCGATGTCTTCAGCGATCAGCACGAGTGGTTTGCCTTGTTGTACGATTTTCTCAAGCAAAGGCAAAATTTCTTGTGTGTTCGTGATTTTTTTGTCTGTGATCAGGATATACGGATTGTCCAGCACAGCTTCCATTTTGTCCGTATCTGTAATCATGTACGGGGAAATGTAGCCACGGTCGAACTGCATACCTTCAACCACTTCCAGCTCTGTTGCAAAACCGCGGGATTCCTCAACCGTGATCACACCGTCTTTGCCCACTTTTTCCATAGCTTCAGCGATCAGTTCGCCTACTTCGTCGTCAGCAGCGGAAATACCGGCTACTTGTGCAATGGATTGTTTGCTTTCGATTGGCTTGGAGATCGCTTGCAGTTCAGCAACAGCTGCTTTAACCGCTTTGTCGATCCCTTTACGGATACCGATTGGACTTGCACCGGCAGTTACGTTTTTCAAACCTTCTGTGATGAGGGCTTGAGCCAAAACAGTAGCGGTTGTCGTACCGTCACCAGCTACATCGTTGGTTTTAGTTGCTACTTCTTTAACCAGTTGAGCGCCCATGTTTTCGAAAGCGTCTTCCAGCTCGATTTCTTTTGCAATCGTTACACCGTCATTGGTGATGAGCGGGCTACCGAATTTTTTCTCCAGTACAACGTTACGGCCTTTCGGTCCGAGTGTTACTTTAACAGCGTTAGCCAATGCATCTACCCCACGAAGCATGGAGCGACGAGCGTCTTCACTAAATTTAATGTCTTTTGCCATTTGCGATAAACCTCCCATGGATTATGAATGATTTGTTCGATTCCTATATTCAGGTCTTGTCCGGATTCCGGTTAACCAATGATCGCGTGGATATCGCTTTCTTTCATAATCAAATATTCTTTACCTTCATATTTGATTTCCGTTCCAGCGTATTTAGAGAAGATTACACGGTCGCCTTCTTTTACTTCCAGAGGAATACGGACACCGTCTTTCAATGCGCCTGCGCCAACCGCGATAATTTTGCCTTCTTGCGGCTTTTCCTTAGCAGAGTCAGGAAGTACGATTCCGAAGGAAGTCGTTTGTTCTTGCTCAATTGCTTCCACCAATACGCGTTCACCCAAAGGTTTGATCATGAAAAAATAGCCTCCTTATTAAGTGTTTTATTCCGTTATACGGTTGTTATGTTGTATGTATTAGCACTCGACACTCGTCAGTGCTAACAACCAACTTTATGATACTCAACTTGAGATTGAATTTCAAGTCCCTAATGTATTTTTTATGGGAATTTTTATGGCCGGCCCTTCTCGATTATATCCATCTGCCCTAAAAATAACCGTTACCTCAGGCTAATGGTTATTTTTAGGGCAGCTAAGCTGCTATCTTTTATGATCAGAGTTCCCACCAGTTATCGTTCTGGCGCTACACGCAGTTGTGCCTCCCGTTCCTCGTCCGCACGCAGTTGCTTGCGGTACACCACTGCTGACATATACACACTCACTTCATACAGCACCAGTAACGGGATCGCCACCAGGAAGTCGGAGATAAAATCCGGGGGAGTTATGACGACAGCGACAAAAACAAGCAAAAAATAAGAAATTTTCCGCCATTTACGAAGCCTCATTGGAGTTAACACCCGAATCCCCGTCAGGAACATGATGAGCAGTGGCAGTTCAAACAACAGAGCCACAGGCAGCACAATATTAAACATGAAGGTGAAATATTGGGCGATGCCGTACGTTTCATGCAGTCCCATACTTTTGGTGACAGACGACGTAAACTGAATCGCCATCGGGAAAATAATAAAATAGGCAAAAGCTGCACCGATCACAAACAACAGCAGCACATAAGGTACATACCGCAAAGTCGCGTTCTGTTCTTGCGGTCGCAAGCCTGGACTAACAAACTTCCACAGCTGGTAGCATGCAAACGGCAGCGCAACCGCAATTCCGATCAGCATGGCGATCTTCATGTAGATGCCTATTCCGTCCCAGAAGGAAAATGCATTCAGCTGAAAAGCCTGCGCCGAACCGGAGCGAATAAGCCAGTCATAGACAGGACCTGCGGCGAATAAACCACCAGCCAGTGCCAAAACAAATACAATCAGCACATAAATGATTCTGCGACGTAGCTCTCCCAGATGCTCCATGAGCGGCATTTCATGCTCTGGTGGGGTCACACTCGCTCCTCCTTTCTGGATTGGACGCAGCTGCGCCTCCCAAAAAATAAAGCCCTTCCCTGGAGAAGAGGCTCTTCTTGAAATTATAAAAGCACCCAAAAATAAAATTTATCTAAGACAACTGCTTATCCTCCGGCTGGGGCTGCACTTCTGAAGCCGTTGTATGGGATGCCTTGACTACGCTATCCTTACTGTCTTTGTGTTCAGTCCGTTGGTCTTCAGACAAAATATCACGTGCTCCGTTTTTAAACTCACGGAATGTACGCCCCACAGCGCGACCCAACTCAGGCAGCTTGTTCGGGCCGAATAGCAACAGCGCCAGAATGATTAACAAAATATAACCCGGTGCTCCGATATTAGGCATGAGTGTTATCCTCCTTATGTTGACGGGCAAAAACTAAAAACAAGAACCAGCATCTGGTATACAGACGCAGAAACAACCGTGGGTACCCTGCTTGTCCGTTGTATATTTCTTGTATGTTTGCTCGCATACAGTCATGTAAATTCTTACGGATATCATACCACACTCAGCATACTGCCTTCTACCGGAACTGGCCTGTCACCATAAGAAGCGCCTCTGGCAATTGATCCATAATAGCCGCCAAATTTTCGTGCACGCCCTTGGGCGTTCCCGGCAAATTTACAATTAGCGTACGTCCCCGAATTCCTACGATTCCACGAAAAAGCATGGCTGTCGGATTTTTCTGCATCACAATCATACGCATCGCTTCCGCCATGCCGGGCACTTCCCGTTCCACGACCCGCCGAGTCGCCTCGGGTGTCACATCACGGATCGCCAGCTCGGTTCCACCCGTCGTCAGCACCAGGTCTGCATGAAAATAATCGGTCATTTCGATTAAAGCCGCAATAATTTCATCCGGTTCATCGGGAACGATCCGGTACTCCACAATCTCTCCGCCCAGCTCTTCTTCGATGAGTTCCCGGATGACCTGTGCGCTTGTATCCTCACGCTCTCCCCTCGCCCCTTTATCACTGGCTGTCAGGATCGCCGTTTTCCACACCATATGATCACCCTTCTCCTATCATGAAAGAATACTTTCTCTTCTGAAAATCAGAAACAGCTACGCTGCATTCTCCATCACATCACAGTACCCTCTCCGCGACATGTTGTCTATGTCAAGGTTCCTGGTGGTCCTCCCTTTGAAAATCCCCATGCTTGCCACCTGTTTTCGATTGCAGCATGGTAGGGCCGATGATCATATCTTTTTGCAGCGCCTTGCACATATCATACACGGTTAACGCTGCGGCTGAAGCCGCTGTCAAAGCTTCCATTTCCACACCTGTCTTGCCCTCAGTCTTCACTTCGGCTTCAATATGAAGCACATCATGTCCATTATCGGAAAACGTAATATTTACGCCCGTCAGAGCCAGCGGATGGCACATGGGAATCCAGTCCGACGTTTTTTTCGCGCCTTGAATCCCGGCGACCTGGGCCACAGCAAGAACATCGCCCTTGCCGATCCTACCCTCTTTCACAGCCGTGAGTGTAGCCGGATTCATCGTAATCCGCGACACGGCGACTGCTGTACGAACCGTGGACGCTTTGCCCGAAATATCCACCATACGAGCTCGTCCCTGTTCGTTAAAATGAGTAAAGGAATCCACGACTCCCTCACAGCTCCTTTCACATGCCATACTTCGCTTCATTCATCGTTTGTTTTTTTCTGATTTTGCAATATCGCAATGTATGTGGCCTTCCGGGGTAAAAAGCACTTCCACCCTCAAATCCCCCGGCTCCATGGGTACCTGCTCCTGCAGTTGTCCCGGCAGCAGCAGCGAAACATACAGCGGACCTGCATTGCCGTTGGCACGCTTCTCTGCTTCTACCTGTACGGTGAAACGATCATAGTAGCCTCCGCCGTAGCCGATTCTGCCCCCATGACGGTCAAAGGCCAATCCCGGCACGACAACCCAGTCGATTTTCGACCACATTTCAGGCGCCCATTTCTCGCATGTGGGCGCAGGCTCAGGAATGTTCCACATGCCGGGCACGATATCGCTGTGCTGCCCCATCTGCCTCAGCTCCATGGTCCGGGTTACCGGGTCCACTCTGGGAGCCAGCACACGGTCCCCCCGTGACCAGCAATGCTCGATAAAGGGAGTCGTAGAAATCTCGCTGCCAAAAGAAAGATAGCTAAATATCGTCAGCCTATCTCCGTTTCTGTCTATTCTAAGCTGCTCCCATGCCTCAATTGCATGCCGACAGGCCACAGCCGATGCCTCCTGCCGCGTCAGCGGGTCCATGGAGTCCCGCGCCTCCCGTTGCTGCAAGCGCAGCGCGTTCTTCACACTCCAGACATCCAAAGAATATCCGTCCTCCCGCACAATCGTCGATAATGCTTTAAAACGTTACTATTTATCCAATTGTCAGTAAGTCTTGTACCTTGCAAGCTTTTTTCATTTTTTTTCAGTTCTCGTTTAAGTTTATCATTGTTTATACAAATTGACTACACGCGGCTCAAGGGTTTACAGGGTGATAGCAGTGCATTAGTGGGTATTTTCATGTAAACTGGAAGGAAGACACCCTGCGGAGGAAGCGGGGAAAACTGTGCATAATGTAATGGAGGAACGATACGCGATGCTATTGCAAGTAACTGGAATTACGAAATCCTATGGAATTGAGCCCGTTCTGGACGGGATTAACCTTCAAATATTGGAACGTGAACGCATTGGACTGGTAGGTGTGAACGGCGCGGGCAAATCAACATTGCTCAAGATCATCGCTGGAGAATTATCCTATGAAGGTGGACAAATTTTCAAGGCGAAGGAGACCAGCATTGGTTATTTGGCACAAAACAGCGGCTTGAACTCCGACCGATCCATCTGGGCAGAAATGATGCTCGTATTCACTCCACTGATCGAAGCCGAGCGGGATTTGCGGCAGCTGGAGCAGGAAATCGCCGACCCGACCAATGCGCAGAACGAGAAGCGCTATGCAGATCTGCTGGAAAGATATGCGAGAAGATCAGACTGGTTCAAGGATCACGGCGGCTACGAAATGGAGACCCGGATTCGCAGCGTGCTTCATGGCATGGGCTTTGGCTCATTTGCACCAGAGACGCCTGTATCCACACTGAGCGGCGGACAGAAAACACGTCTCGCGCTGGCCCGCATTCTGCTGCTCGCCCCGGATGTACTCATGCTGGATGAGCCGACCAACTATCTGGATATTCAAACACTAACCTGGCTCGAAGATTATTTGCGCGGCTATTCCGGCTCGCTGCTGGTCGTATCCCATGACCGTTATTTTCTGGATCGACTGGTGACGACCATTATCGAAATCGAGCGTCATCGTTCGACCCGATATACAGGTAACTATAGTCGATATATGGAGCTGAAAGCTGCCGAGTACGAAACCAATCTCAAGCACTATGAGAAGCAGCAAGGGGAAATTGCCCGTCTGGAGGCATTCGTACAACGCAATATCGTGCGAGCTTCCACCACCAAGCGTGCCCAGAGCCGCCGCAAGCAGCTGGATAAAATGGATCGAATGGATCGGCCGATGGGGGATCTGAAAAAAGCCCATTTTTCCTTTGAAACAGCTTATATGTCGGGGAAGGAAGTGCTGGAGGTACGCGACCTCTCCGTAGCCTATGAAGGTAAGAAACCGTTATTTCAGCATGCATCCTTCGACTTAAAACGCGGCGATACCGTTGCGCTGATTGGTCCGAACGGGATCGGAAAATCGACGCTGCTCAAATGCCTCACCGGAACATTAAAGCCTGCCGCCGGGTCCATTGACTGGGGCACGAAAATCAAAATCGGCCTGTATGATCAGGAGCAAACGAACCTGAACCCGGCCAATACGGTGCTGGAGGAGCTATGGAGCGAGTACCCCCATATGGAGGAGGCACGAATTCGCACAGTGCTGGGTAACTTCCTGTTCAGCGGTGACGATGTGCTGAAAAAGGTAGCTACTTTAAGCGGCGGTGAAAAGGCCCGCGTCTCTCTCTCCAAGCTGATGCTGCGCGAAGCCAATGTGCTGATTCTTGATGAGCCTACCAACCATCTCGACCTGTTCAGTAGAGAAGTGCTGGAGGCTGCCCTAATCGACTATGACGGCACACTGCTGTTCATCTCCCATGACCGTTATTTTCTTAACAAAATGGCGGAACGTGTCATTGAGCTTCATCCTGGAGGAATAGAACATTTCCTGGGGAATTATGATGACTATGTAGACAAAAAGCAGGAGCTGGCGGAAATTGCGCAGGAAGCTCTGGAGTCCAGTCAGGCAACGCGAAGCAAAGTATCATCTATATCCGCAACGAATGAGACAGCATCCAAAACAGGTGCAGCAGCCTATGCCGCAGACAAACAAGCCAAGAGCGAGGAACGCAGTCGCCAGCGCAAGCTGGAGACACTGGAGAATCAGATTAAAGAGCTGGAAGAACAAATTACCAAGCTGGAGGAGCAAATGACTCTGCCAGAGGTTTATCAGGATTACACGGCGCTTCAGGATATTCAGACACAACTTGACGCACGCAAGCAGGAATTGACAGCAACCTACGCTTCATGGGAGGAACTGTTAGAGGAGTAAGATCTGCTTCACCATTATGGCCTTAAAAATTTCACATTTGCCCCATTCATCTTTTTATACACAAAGATATCCACAGAATATGTGCATGGAATGTATTGAAAAATGGCCTTTGGGGCCATTTTTTTATTGATAAAAAGCCATTTTCATATGAAAACCATTTTTATCCACCCTTTTATCCACATTATCCACAGATTTCACAAAATCTAAAGATACATAATGTCCCCTATTCTTGTATCCTAAAAAAGTCTTAAGCTGCTTGCTTTGAGCTTAATTATCCACATTTCGGACGGGATATGTGGATAACTTTGTTCACAACTTGACAAATCATATCATTGTTCGAGGAGTATTAAATTTTAGTTTTTTTTGATGAATGCTGAAAAATCGTGCAGCATCATGACGAACGATGCGGGGGAAATTAGACACGAAGCTTCACCTGCTCAAAATCCTGTATTTATACCTATTGAATTTTATATATAGATCTGAATCCAATTCATAAATGATTAAGTCAACGAAATGTAGAGTACATATAGGCATTTAGCTTATTATGAAGCATAAAAAGACACGACCCAAACGAGCCGCGTCCCAATCTACTTTCTTCACTTACCTTCTACTCACCAGCACAATGCTTCTCCATTTAAGATTGAACGGACCACTCCTCCAGAGACAGCCCGGGATCAGCTTTCATGTCCAGCGAGGTGAATTCTCCGCGCTTCCACTTGGCGTAAGCTGCGGCACCAATCATGGCTGCATTATCCGTACAATATTTCATAGATGGCACAAGTAACTCGATACCTTCACGCTCGCAACGTTCGCGAAGTACCGTCCGCAGTCCGCGATTGGCAGCAACACCGCCGCATAGCAGTAGCTGCTTCGCACCGTATTCACGCATAGCACGAATCGCTTTTTCTACCAGCACCTCGACGACCGATTCTTGAAAGCCTCTTGCGATAGCTCCGGCATGAACAGTTTCTCCGCGCATTTTCGTCTGGTTGATCACATTCAGCACCGCCGATTTCAAGCCGCTGAAGCTAAAATCATAAGAATCCGGCTCCAACCATGCACGGGGCAAAGTGATTGCTTCCTCCGATTCATGAGCCGTTCGGTCTACGTGCGGACCACCGGGATACGGAAATCCAATAGCCCGTGCTACTTTGTCATAGGCTTCCCCAACCGCATCATCCCGCGTGCGCCCAATCAGGTGAAAATGACCCTCGGACTCCATCCATACCAGCTCCGTGTGCCCACCCGATACGACCAGAGCGATGCACGGATATACAATTGTATGCTCCAGCTGATTGGCATAAATATGTCCTGCGATATGATGTGTTCCAATCAACGGCTTGCCGAATGCCATAGCGGCGCTCTTGGCAGCAACAATGCCCACCAGCAACGCACCAACCAGTCCCGGCCCTTGCGTCACGGCTACCGCCGAAAGCTCGCGGGGCGTAATTCCCGATGCTTGCATGGCCTCGTCCAGCATGTAGGTAA
This sequence comes from Paenibacillus sp. NRS-1781, assembly GCF_050467745.1. NCBI lineage: Bacteria > Bacillati > Bacillota > Bacilli > Caryophanales > Paenibacillaceae > Paenibacillus > Paenibacillus sp. NRS-1781. The sequence continues at coordinate 2,774 of NZ_JBITPI010000017.1, read as the reverse complement.
TGCTCTCCACATGCTTGCGGGATGCCACCTCCGGCACAACTCCGCCAAAGGCTTTATGTGTTTCAATCTGACTGGAAATCAGGTTAGAAAGCACCTCAGTGCCATTTTTCACGACGGACACAGCTGTCTCGTCACAGCTCGTCTCCACTGCCAATATATAGCAAGGCTCACCAGAGGCGGCGCCTGTACCTGCTTTTTCCTCTTGCGTCATTGCTTCTGCACGCTTCCTTCCTGTTCACCGGATGCCTCATGTGTGGGAAGATCCGCCCACATGATCACGGCATCCTCGTTATTATCCGAATAATAGCCCTTGCGAACACCCGCTGGCTTAAAGCCCTTTTTCTCATATAAGCCCTGAGCAATCCGATTCGTCACTCGTACCTCCAGCGTCATGCGTTCCATCCCCAGATAAGAGGCGGTTTGCATTAACTCGTCCAGCAGCTTATTTCCAAGCTTGCGCCCGCGATAGGCCTCACGAACAGCAATATTCGTAATATGAGCCTCGTCCATAATCGTCCACATCCCTGCGTAGCCGATCGCCTGTCCGTTCAGCTCCATAATCATATATTTAGCAAAATGATTCATCGTCAATTCATTGCGGAACGCTTCCTCCGTCCACGGTAGCGTGAACGCTTCATGCTCAATCGCCAGCACATCGGGAATATCGTCCAGCTGCATCAGTCGAAACTCCAGCTTTTCTTCCCGTTGTATGTTCTTTGCCATGTTGTTCACCGCTCTCTTCAGCGCTGACGAAGCAGATTGGCTTCCGCCTCCGCCAACTGGGTATAGTTTGGAACCAGCGTATGTAGCTCGTCATGTTCCTGACGAAGCAGCTTATCCGCCCCCAGGCGGCCAACCCATCTTCCTTCCAGCTCATAAGGTACGATACGAAGCTCGCTCCATGCACGCAGGCGCTCGGCTGTTTCTGCGTGAACCGCCGTTTCACCGACCAGCCAAATGACCGCAGGGCGCTCTTCGGACGGCAAAGCCTCCAGTCGTTGCAGCAGATCCTCGGTCCAAGTGGCCATCAGCCGGATCGCATCCGACTCCAGACGCTGTGGAATCCCTCTATCGCCGTCCATATTCACAGCGAACAAGCCTGTGTAAACCTGCCCACGCCGCGCATCCAGCACTGGAACGATCCAGTCTGTCGCCTGCTCTCCAGCCAAGTGCTTACTTGCTGACTCATTTCCAGCTTCTTGCTCCTGCGACTCGGTGCCGCGACTCCAACCGCCCCAGGCCAGCGCATGCAAAGTGGATACGGATGTCACCGGGACGCCCCATGCCCAAGCGAGTGTTTTCGCTGCGGTCACGGCAATGCGAATACCTGTGTAGGACCCCGGTCCGACACCCACCGCAATGCCGTCTACATCATCCCGTGTCAGCCCGTCTTCGTTCAGAAGCCGTTTTAATTCGGAAATCACGTGCACCGAGTGATTGCGTTCGCCATAGACATTGCTTTCTCCCAGTAACTCTTTTCCGTCCATCAGGGCTGCCGCCATCACGGTCGTCGCTGTATCTAACGCCAAAAACCGCTCACGCGGCTTTACATTCTCATTTGTATGCTCTCTTTGCATGGTTCAAACTCCATTCTCCCGCAAACTGCGGCACCATTGTTCATAAGGCTCGCCGTACCCGGTCAGGTGAATCAAGCGCTCCTCCACATCCGTTGTTTCTATATACATGTGAAGCCGCTGCTCCGGCAACATATCCGGTATAATACTGCCCCATTCCACCAGACATACGCCTGTCCCGTAAAAATATTCGTCCAGCCCAAGATCCTCTGCCTCATCCTGTGTAATACGGTACACATCCATATGGTACAAGGGCAATCGGCCTTCATACTCCTTAATGAGCGTAAAGGTTGGGCTGTTTACGATACCCGGGACACCCAGATAACTGGCAAAGGCTTTGGAAAAAGCGGTTTTGCCCGCTCCCAGATCTCCATCCAGCACGATCACCGTTCCGGGTACCGCTTTGGCTGCCAAAAAACCTGCCAAAGCCCCGGTCTGCGCCTCCCCGGCAGAACGGAACGTTAACTGTTCCTGCGAAATTGTCATATATTTTAATCACCTTTCGTCCGAATCGGACCGTTCCAACTTGTCCTTTATTATATAGTTCACCTTATGTCGCCGCAAGACATGAAGACATGCTACGGTAAGATGGGTGTAACAAAACATTTTACTCATGATTGACGTACAGCAGGCTATGTTTATGTATGAATTGTTCGTAAATCGTCCTGGGACAGCTTTTACCAAACCGAATTGGGCGATGTGCTAAAGGAACTGGGGGCTGAGTGGCGAACAAATCGTTGCCCACCACAATGAAATGCTCGGTAAGCGTTTTGTACGTTTGCTTGCAACGCAGGCTGTACATTTTTAATATGAATCATTCTGATTTAAGGGATGTATGATAAATAATAGAGCGAGTCACCCGCCAAAAGTTTCTCGCTCAGAGGTCGATTGCTTTTAAGCAGTCGGCTTGTTTATATGTGTATAGAAGGTCCGATTGTATTGGTTGATGAGTTCGTCGAGAAGCATAGATTGCTTGAGCACACGGGCATCATCCAATCCGTGTTCTTTTTGAAGATCGTAGAGCTTCTGTCTGTTCTTTTCCAAGCGATATCGTAAAATTTCTTGCTTTTTCATCACAATTCCTCCCACTATAAATTAATATTTTCTCTTGTTTACTCACTCATTCTTCGATTTTCAGCCATTGACAGGTCGATAATTGGAGAAGTCATGTAAGGATGACATTATTTTCTGACAGAGCCG
>NZ_JBITPI010000016.1:0-189653 GCF_050467745.1 Paenibacillus sp. NRS-1781 | reverse complement strand
GAGTGCGTGGATTGAAATCCTTTTTAAAGTTTTAACGATTATGTTATTATGATAAGTCGCACTCTATATGAGTGCGTGGATTGAAATTTTTTCTTCATTGGTATTACTAGATTTATCAATCGTCGCACTCTATATGAGTGCGTGGATTGAAATCTCCTATTTATGATAGTGGGTAACTAACTCCCTCGAGTCGCACTCTATATGAGTGCGTGGATTGAAATTGACCGGATGGGTTACAGCGCAGCGGATACATGGGGGTCGCACTCTATATGAGTGTGTGGTGGATCGGCTACACTAAGTTGGACAGAAAAAATAAGGGCTTGTAGAATAAACCTATCATGTTAAGGAGCGAATCTCTACAATGCCAAAACAACAACGACGTACCTTTACAGCAGAATTCAAAAAACAAATGGTGGGACTCTATGAAAATGGGAAATCCAGAGCAGCCCTTGTGGAGGAATATGGCCTCACAGCCTCAGCTCTAGACCGCTGGATCAAACAAGCTCAGACGACGGGTTCCTTCAAAGAGAAGGACAATCGCTCATCAGAAGAAAATGAGCTGATCGCTTTGCAAAAAGAGAACCAGCGTCTGAAAATGGAGGTGGATATTTTAAAGCAAGCCGCGCTGATCATGGGACGAAAGTAGCTATCATCCAGAATAATCAGGATAAATACTTGGTATCAGCCATGTGCGACGTCCTGCAAATCGCAAGAAGTACATTTTATTATGACGCCCAAGAACGAGCCACTGAAGATGATGTCACTGAAGCTATTGTGGATATCTTTCACAAGAATCGAAAAGCCTACGGCACACGCAAGATCAAAGTGAAGCTCCATGAGCGTGGGTTGATCGTCTCCAGACGTCGCATGGGCCGCATCATGAAAGAGCAAGGGCTCGTTTCCACCTACACGGTGGCACAATATAAGCCCCATAAAACGGCATGTAACGAAGCAACGACGGCGAATGTTTTGAGAAGCGGGAGTTTGAGCAAACGGAAGCTAAACGCTTCGTCGTCAGTGATTTGACGTATGTGAAAATCCAGAAGCGATGGCATTACATTTGTGTGCTGGTGGATCTGTTTAATCAAGAAATCATTGCTCATAGTGCAGACCCGAACAAGGACGCTGCTCTGATTACCCGTGCCTTCGCGACCGTTAAGGGTGATCTACATCAGATTCAATGGCTTCATACCGACCGTGGCAGCGAGTTCAAAAATCAAAAGATGGACGAGCTTCTGGAGACGTTTGAAATCGGTTGATCGCTAAGCATGAAAGGCTGTCCGTACGACAATGCCGTGGCTGAAGCCACCTACAAGATCATGAAAACAGAGTTTGTGAACCAGATGAACTTCCAGAGCCTTCGTCACTTGGAACTCGAACTATACGATTACGTCAACGGGTTCAACAAGCATCGCATTCAGAAACCTTAGACTATATGACGCCTGTTCAGTATCACCAAGAAGCCCTTAAAAAAGTTGTCTGATTTACTGTTGATAATCCAATCTCATCCACGGAACACGTAGGGCCAAGAAACATAGAACACAAGTATCCCAATTGCTTGGAATAGAAGAGTAATCCCTCCCCTCTTTCCCTTTTTCCCATGAATGCAGGACATCTTCTGGAGATTTATGCTACAGTGACGAAAGACCCTTTTTTATGATCCAATATGGTTGTACATATGTTTATACAGAGGAGTGCGTCCAGCTACGCGATTTGCTCCACGCTTGTCGTGAGTCGGGAGAGCAACAGCGCATTCGTCGCAAGCTGACTGAAAAATCGCTTCGTCATTCAAACCATAATAATTACAGGTAGTGAAAAATTCACAATAATGAAGCAAATTCGTTGCTTATCTAGAAACAACACTTAGATTCTACGCATCCGCGTATCATTGGAGAGATTTCATTGACAGATACAGATAAACAACTGCCTATCATTCAAATCATTCCCGAGCTTAAACATGCGCTGCAATCCCATTCGGCTGCCGTATTGATTGCACAGCCGGGGGCAGGCAAAACGACGGTTACGCCACTTGAATTGCTGCACGAGCCATGGCTGGCAAATCAAAAAATATTGATGCTGGAGCCAAGGCGTTTGGCAGCACGTGCAGCAGCGGCGCAAATGGCCAAAGTGCTGGGAGAACAAACGGGGCAGACGGTGGGCTACCGGGTTCGCATGGATACAAAAGTAGGTCCCCACACCAGGATTGAAGTGGTTACCGAGGGCGTGCTAACCCGGATGCTGCAAAATGATCAGGCGTTGGAGGGAATCGGCCTGATCATTTTTGATGAGTTCCATGAGCGTAGCCTGCATGCGGATTTGGGCTTGGCGCTTGCCCTGCAAAGTCAGGCGCTATTGCGGCCTGATTTAAAAATATTGATCATGTCTGCCACACTGGAGGCCGAGCCTGTATGCCGTCTATTGGGGGATGCTCCATTGCTGGAATGTCCGGGCACGGTATTTCCGGTAGAGACGCTTCATATATCCAAGCCTTCATCGACTACGTTAGAATCCTTTACGGCAGAGACGGTAGACAAGGCGCTTCATGCTCATGAAGGCGATCTGCTGGTATTTCTCCCGGGAGCCAGAGAAATTCATAGAACGGAACGTGAGCTGGCTTCAAGGAATCTTCCTGCACATGTCAAGGTGATTCCGCTGTACGGCAGTATGAAGCTGGAGCAGCAGGATGAAGCGATACGCCCGTCGGCTTCGGGCAGCCGAAAAGTCGTATTGGCAACCTCGATTGCCGAGTCCAGCTTGACGATAGCCGGAATTACGGTCGTAATAGACAGCGGGCTGTCGCGGGAATCCGTGTTCTCCGCGCGAACCGGCATGAGCCGTTTGACCACCGTCAAGGTGTCCAAAGCCTCCGCCGATCAGCGGCGCGGCCGGGCGGGCCGCCTTCAGCCGGGCGTATGCTACCGGCTGTGGAGCGCGCAGGAGCACGCCGCGCTCCCCGATGCCAGCCGCCCGGAAATCGCGGCGGCGGAGCTGGCCCCGCTCGCGCTGGAGCTGGCCGCCTGGGGGGTCCGTGAGCCAGCCGAGCTGGGCTGGCTGGATGCCCCGCCTGAGGCGGCGTACCGCCAGGCCACGGGCCTGCTGCGCCAGCTCGGCTGCCTAGATGCCGCAGCCGATGGCACGGCAGGCGGCATTACCGCGCACGGGCGCGAGGTGTCCGCTCTGGGCGCGCATCCACGCCTCGGGCATATGCTGCTGCGCGCGGCCGCCCTCGGCCTGGCGCCGACCGCCAGCCGCCTCGCTGCGCTGCTGCAAGAGCGGGACCCGTTCCGCGCTCATGGCGGAACGGATTTGCGCTCGCGGCTGGACGCCCTGCGCGAGGCGGCTCACGCCCGCAGCACGCACAGCCTGGTGCAGGCGGCAGACGATACGGTGATTCGCCGTATCGTGCAGGAAAGTCGGCAGCTACTTGCTACGCTGCCGAAAGCAGCCGCAGGGCAGGACGAGCCTGACGGCTCCCGGGCCTGCGGGCTGCTGCTGGCCTTTGCGTATCCGGACCGGATCGCGCAGGGCCGGGGGGATGGCCGCTTTTTGCTGAGCGGCGGCCGGGGTGCGCGACTCCGACAGGTGGAGTGGATGTCGCGTTCGTCCTATCTCGTCGCCGCCGAAGTGGACGACGAGGGGGCAGACGGTGCCATTCAGCTGGCAGCCCCGATTGAACTGCAAGCGCTGATCGAGCATTGCAGTGAATTACTGCTGGAGAAAGCGAACGTATACTGGGATAGCTCAGCGTCAGCAGTAAGAGCCCGTAAGGTATTACAGCTCGGCGCACTCGTTTTAAAGGAAACCTCCTATGAGCGTCCTCCGACAGAGGAAATCGCTGCCGCCTTGATGCAGGGCGTGCGTGAACGGGGTCTAAAGCTGCTGTCCTGGAATCGGCAAACCCTTCAGTTACAGGCGCGTTTGATTTTTATGCATTTCTCATCGCCCGAGGATTGGCCAGACAGCACCGAGCCAGCATTACTGGATTCACTGGACTCATGGCTGCTGCCCTTTGCCCTTGGAGCCAAAAATGTATCCGATCTGCAACGGCTGGACGGTGCTGCCTTGCTGCTGGGCAGGCTGAATTGGGAACAGCGGCAGCAGCTTGAGCAGGAAGCGCCGACGCATATCCGTGTGCCCAGCGGTTCCCGTATTCCTGTGGATTATTCGAATCCCGAGGCGCCTGCGCTGGCAGTACGGCTGCAAGAGCTGTTCGGTATGCGGGATACACCGCGTATTGGGCGCGGACGCGTGCCGATTGTGCTGCATCTGCTGTCACCTGCGCAGCGACCTGTACAAGTGACTTCGGACTTGTCCAGCTTCTGGAGCGAGGCTTATTTTGAGGTCAAAAAGGATCTAAAGGGCAGATATCCCAAGCATTATTGGCCAGATGACCCACTGGAAGCCGTGGCGACCAACAGAGCAAAGCCCAAGCGTTAGACAGCAGCAGTCTCCCCGAAAGGGAAGGCTGCTGCTTTTGCTTGCACGCATTGGCACGTTTATCCTTCTATGTATTTTTACAGAATTGTCGTTATAATAGACTTATATATTTCTAGACATAACAGGAGAGTGACATGAGTCAAAAAGAGAGAATTTCCGAGGTCGCTTTGCTGAGAGGGCTGGCGTTTGCCGCCGTTGTTCTTCAGCATTCCGTCGCACATTATGCGGTTGCGCAGGGCGCGCGCATCCAGGATGGAGTTTTAATGACACTTTTACTGCTGTGTTCTAAATTTGCAGTTCCCGTGTTTGTGTTTATCACCGGGATGGTGTTATTTTACAATTATGATGGAGCTTTAAAGTATGGAACGTTTTTACGTAAAAGGTTCATGGACATCATCGTGCCTTATATCATATGGTCACTTGTATACGAATTGGGAAATCAGCTTGTTCAAAGTGAAGGGCAGCTTCACCCGCTAGATTTTTTTCAGAAGCTTTTGAATGGGAAAAGCAGCTATCATCTGTGGTATATCGTGATGATTATCCAGTGTTATGTGTTATTTCCGATGTTTCGATATGCAGTCCGCCGTTTGTCAGCGTTATTACCGTCCACATGGCGACCTGCTGCATTGGCTGGAGTCGGTGTGCTGTACATCATGCTCATGCTCGCGGTGGGGCCGATGTACCGATGGATGGATGGGCTCCAGCTTCCGGTGGTTACTTCCTGGTTCACCATCTATGCTGACCGTAATGTGGTTTACTTTTTCTTTTATTTTGTACTAGGCGCGGCAGCCGGGATGAATGTCCGGCGCTGGAATGCTTGGGTAACCAAGGCCCAAATCGTATACTGGCCGTTGTTTATTGTAATTACCGGCTACTTGCTGTATGAGATGATCGGTCTGTTTCAGACGCCGAGAGGCACGGTTCTTTCCTTTAACTATTTGTCTCTGCTGCGTCCAGTCATGGCTGTATATTGTGTCACGTCTATTTTTGTGGCTTACCGTGCGGCGACGTGGATCGCTCATAAGGGCGGACGTGCCGGGAGGTTGCTGACTACCATCGGGACGTTGTCCTATGGAGCGTATCTGATGCACGCCTTTATGCTGCGTGTCACGTACTCTTTTGACGAGGCGTTGTTTGCAAACTGGAGCCTGATTCTTCGCACGCTGGCTTCGTTCGTCCTTTGTATGGTCTTTTCCGTTGCGGGCACGTGGCTGTTGGCACGTCTGCCTCTGGGAAAATGGATTGTGGGGCTTCGAGTTCGTCCCCGCCCGGCCGCAGGTCCACCAGCCTTGCAAAAGCAAGCCTGATTTGTAATCCCGATCACATATTTTCACAAAAAGTATCCCGAAGCCCCTGTAACAAGGCCGTGGGATACTTTTGTTTTCTCCATTTGTTTAATGGTGTACATACTGTTAGACTTGGACGTGCCTTTTCATTGAAGGTGAATCTATATCATGATAGGGGTGTTGCTGCATGAGTGGTCCAGATCCAGGAAGCGTTTTCCCGATGAAAAATATTAGAAGTCTGTGTTTTTTGAAAAATGTAGTGGTTAATCCACATATCGAAATTGGGGATTATACTTATTATGACGACCAGCATAATCCGCTGGATTTTGAAAAAAACGTCCTTTACCATTTTGATTTTATAGGGGATAAATTAAAAATCGGTAAGTTTTGCGCAATTGCAACCCGGGCCAAATTTATTATGAATGGTGCAAATCACAATACAAATGCATTTACCACTTTTCCTTTTGGAGCGTTTGGTGGAGAGTGGGAGGTTGGCTTACCCAATTTAAGTGGAGGTTTCAAAGGGGATACCGTGGTTGGGAACGATGTTTGGATAGGCTACAATGCTACCATTATGCCTGGAGTTCATATAGGAGATGGAGCGATCATCGCATCCAATGCCGTGGTGACTAAAGATGTCTTGCCTTATTCTATTGTAGGAGGAAATCCGGCAAAATTAATTCGTTATCGGTTTGATGAGGAAACGATTGAACTGCTCAAAACACTAGAATGGTGGAACTGGGATATCCAAAAAATAACAGAATGTATTCCTGTTTTGACAAGTAACGATACAGATGCCTTAAGGAAATTAACGATGTCTTCATAATCTGTAGCTCTATTTTTTAGTCTTCATTATGTTATTTCAATATATGAAAAATTCATAATAGAAAAAAGACAAAATCATCGACCGCTACTTCGCCAACTATCTCACAACGCTTCACTTAATATCTCCCACCAACTTCAAACAGGTCACAAGCGAGAGATTGAAAATCCCCCTATCATTAGTGAATAGGCGCTGAGTGGTTTATAATGGAAGGCAAGATATAAAAGAATGGTGTGAGGAGGAGGCCGTGAAATGGCGTTTATGATATCCCAGCGGGCTTTTATCAAAATTTATCTGATCACAATGGTGGAGAAGCATCGCGGTTATGGATATCAGATGCTCGAATCGATGAAGGATGAGTTTAGTGGATTTGGATATGTTCCGCCTCAGAGTGAGGTCTATCGGGCGCTGCACGAGCTGGTGCAGGAGGGTGTCTTTTACCGTACCAAACGGCTAAAAGGGACAGATCCCCGCGTAGATTTTCAGGAAATTGTACTCTATCATTTTACAGATGATGGGGATGAGAAAGCGCGACTGTACAAGAAGCAGGTCAAAACCGATTTGGACCGTTGCTTAGGTATGCTGCACAAAGCGGAACAAGACAACTATTCCTGACCACGAAAGGATGAGAATGATGGGTAGAAAGCTGAAATGGGGAATTTTGGGCACTGCGGAGATTGCCAAAATTGCTGTAATTCCGGCGATTCAGCAATCCGAGCGCGGAGAAGTACTTGGGATTGCTAGTCGCAATGCGGATAAAGCCGCTGAGGCCGCCCAGGAGTTCGATATTCCGAAAAGCTATGGAAGCTACGAGGAATTGTTGGCTGATCCCGAAATCGGGGCGGTGTACATCCCGTTGCCGAACCATCTGCATGAAGAGTGGACGATCCGAGCCGCGGAAGCGGGGAAGCACGTTTTGTGCGAAAAACCATCCTCTCTTAGCTCAGTTGGGACAAGCTTCATGATTGAAGCCTGTAAAAGTGCAGGAGTCATTTTTGCAGAAGCTTTTATGTATCGCTATCATCCGAAGCATCGAAGAATTAAGGAAATCATCAATAGCGGGGAAATCGGCGACATTCGCGGCATGCATTGCACATTTACGTTTAACAATGCCGATCAGGCAGATAATGTGCGCTTCAATAAAAGCATGGGCGGTGGATCGTTGTACGATGCGGGCGTATATCCGATTTCGGCGGCCCGTATGTACTTGGACCGGGAGCCGGAAGCGGTGACAGTACATGCTTTATTTTCACCAGAGCATGACAATGTCGATATGATGGCATCCGGCCTGCTGGAGTTTCCGGGCGGGGTGAACCTTACCTTTGATTGTGGCATGTGGGCAGCGAACCGTTCCAATATGGAGGTTCTGGGTAGCAAAGGGACGATTGCGATGCCTAAAATGTTCGGCTGGGAAAGATCATCTGTCGTCCCGCAAATTTTCGTCCATGTCGGTTCGGTTACACGTGAGGAAAGACTTAAAGGCTACAATTCCTTTGAGCTGCAAGCGGATGCTTTTGCCAAAGCGGTGCTTGACGGTGTTCCGTTGCCGTATGAACCCGAAGATGCGGTAAGCAATATGAAGGTGATCGACGCTTGTATCGAGTCGGCCCGCAGCCGAAAACGGGTAGAGATCGGATAAGCCGGATAGACGAGTCCTCAGAAAGCATAAAAAAGCAGCCTGTCACAGGGACAGGCTGCTTTTTTAGATCAACGAATACATAGGCTATAGGTAAGCGTAAAGTGTTCAACAAATTACATATGTTCATCGTAATGCGTATGCTCTTTTATACCCGCTCACAGGACTGAGCAATCAGCAGAGACTTTTATTCCCGATGCAGAATGTGATATAAAAAGAATAGTGTGTTAAGGAGGGAATAACCGATGGATGAACATATGAAGCGTCGTCTGGATAAGCAAAAGCAGTTGTTTAAGCAACTGGGGATTCAGCTGGACGCGCTCTCTATCCATGAAAAACAGTTTAAAAATAAAATGCGCGGCTATGATCCTGATGAGGTGGACGCCTTTCTGGATGAAGTGATAAAGGATTATGAACGCTTCTATGCGAACATAGCCGATTTGATGGACAAGTGGCAGGAGCAGCAGGCAACGATACGAGATTTGAAAAACACACCCAAGCCTGTCGCCGATTATAACGCGCTTGACCGACGCCAGCTGGAGGACATCGTTAAGCAACTGGAGTATAGCGTCCGCCAGCTAAAGGTGCGAGTACGCCCTGAAAATGACTATTTTCCGGAGTAAGGAGCAGTAAGCGCTGTGTCGGTGCCTCTCATTGTGGTATGATGGAACTATCCATATGTACACAAACATTAATGAGGCACACATATAAAGGTGGTTAACATGAGTACCCATTTTTCCGTTAGTATCCATTGTCTGCTTCTTCTGGCTGAAGGAGCGCCGGAGCGGATGACTTCGACACTTGTCGCTTCCAGTATCAATACGAATCCGGTCGTTGTTAGAAGAATCATGAGCCGACTTAAGCAAGCTGGTCTGGTTGATTCCTCACCAGGAGCACGGGGCTTTCGTCTGAGCATGTCCAGTTCAAATATTAATCTTAAAATGATATATGAAGCGACCAAAGACGACGGTCCACTGTTCACTATCCATAGTGACAGCAATCACAATTGTGAGGTAGGCAAGAACATCGACGCTTTGCTGGACGGATTATATACCGTAGCAGAGCAGAAAATACAGGCGTTTTTCGAGACGGTTACGCTGCGGGATCTGGAGCAGGCGCTTCAGCAGCGGGTCGAGCAGCAGAGCCCATCCGTGTAAAGACGCTGGTAAGGAGAATTGCTATGAAAATCATCGTACTTTCAGATACTCATATGCCGCACCGAGGCAAAGCGCTTCCTGGTCGGCTGGTACAGGAGCTCAAGGGCAGCGATCTCATTCTCCATGCCGGAGACTGGACGGATTGGTTCATATATGAAAGGCTATCCGAATTTGCACCTGTGCAAGGGATTGCAGGAAATAATGATGGAGTAGACATCATAGAGCGTCTGGGCTATCAAAGAATCGTTGAAGTCGAGGGTAAACGGATCGGTATGGTCCACGGTCACGGCTGGCGCGGCTCGACAGAGAATATCGCACTGAATACGTTTAAGGGAGAAATGCTGGATTGCCTGATTTACGGACATTCGCATATTCCGGTTGTCAAAAAGTTGGACGGCTTGCTCGTCCTCAATCCCGGATCTCCGACAGACAAGCGCAGCGAGGACGAATATTCATTTATCGTGCTGACGATTGAAGCCGGGCAGATGGATGCACAGCTTGTTCTTTATCCAGATAGGCATGAATAAACCAACAACCGTTGATTAAAGGGGAAGCTATGGCTATTTTTGAATTGGAACCGATGAAGCATCATGTGTTGATTTGTAATGGAGGCACGTGTATGCGACATGAAGGCGAGGAAGTTACACAAGCAATTCGGGATGAAATCCGTGAACAAAACGCAGAAGCTTATATTCATACGACCCGAACTCGTTGTAATGGTCGTTGTCACGATGCTGCGGTTGTGATCGTATACCCTCAAGGGGACTGGTATGGTCAGATGACGCCTGCTGCGGGCACAGAACTGGTGCAGAAGCTTGTTGCAGGAGAGAAGCTGAAACCACATCTTTTTCACACAACCAACTATAAACAAGAACGTGAGTAGAGAAAATCTTTGCGGAGATTTTCTTTTTTTGCGTTTAATCCCTGACCTGAAAGGTAAAAGTATACTGTGGATACCAATCGATAGGGAGGGAAGCGAAAATCGGGATCACGCTGAGCAGTACCCAACGGAGCAGGAGAGCTTGTTCGATCAATTTGAAAGTGAACAGAATGGCGGCGCATCATGAATCAAGGAACTGGTAATATTTAAAAATAAATCTCTTGACTTAAAGACAAATACAATATATATTTAGTTACGAAAAGTAATTAATTTTTCTCAGGAGGTAACAAAAATGTCTAAAGATTTCTTCACAGCTCTGAAAGAAAGACGCTCCTATTACGGTATTAGCAAAGAACAAGTCATTTCCGACCAACGGATTCAAGAGATTGTAGAGGAAGCTGTTAAATATACACCTACCTCTTTCAACTCCCAAACTTCACGTGCAGTTGTACTGCTCGGAGAGCATCACGACAAACTGTGGAATATTACAGAACATATTTTGCGCGAAGTTGTAGGCAATGAAGAGCAATTTAAATCTACTGCTGAGAAAATGAACGGCTTCCGTAGCGGCTACGGTACTGTATTGTTCTTTGAAGACAACAATGTAGTGACTGGTTTGCAACAACAATTTGAGGCTTATGCGGATAATTTCCCAATCTGGTCTAACCAATCCAGCGGCATGCTGCAATTGGTGGTATGGACAGCTCTGGAGCAAGAAGGACTGGGCGCATCCCTTCAGCATTACAATCCTTTGATCGACGAAAAAGTGAAAAATGAATGGAACATTCCTGAGCATTGGAAACTGATTGCTGAATTGCCATTCGGTAAACCGACATTCCAACCAGGTGAAAAAGAATTCCAACCTGTTGAAGAACGCGTAAAAACGTTTAAATAAGCCAGACGATGCAACGACGATTCATGCTCGCCTGATCAAAGCACTGTGGATATCCACAGTGCTTTTTGTCATTCCATTTTTAAGGAGTGAGCTTCTGGATATGTATTTTTCTGGAACGGGATGATTCAGGGGTTAATTCAGGCGGAAGCGGGTGATGCTACGTTTAAATTTGTATGAGAGGGCTACATAGGTGTTATTGATGAGGGAGGAAAAATATATGCCATTCGATTGCATTATTGTTGGCGGAGGGATTGCCGGGCTGCAAGCAGCCATTCAATTGGGAAGATACAGCAGCCATCGGGTTCTAGTGATAGATTCGGGCTATGGTCGTTCTACGTTGTGCCATCAGTATCATAATATTTTGGGCTTTCCTGACGGGATTTCAGGTGAGGAGCTGCGACGGCTTGGACGTAGTGAGGCCATGAGGCTAGGTACTGAATTTGTTCAAGGTAAGGTGGTAAAGGCTGCCAAGAGAGATGAGCTTTTTGCCATTCAAGTGGAAGAGGGAACGGTGTATTCCTCAAAGACGCTGCTGCTGGCAACGGGGCTGACCGATCGCTTTCCAAAGCTGGAGGGACTTCTGGCCTGCTTGGGCAATAGCGTATATATCTGCCCGGACTGTGACGGATACGAGGTTCAGGATCGTAGTACGGTCGTGATGGGGGCGGGAAAAGCCGGGGCTTCCATGGCTCTGATTTTATCGGCGCGTACCGACCACCTGGTTTATGTGAATCATGAGCGTTCAGAGGTGCCGGACGAGCTGATGATGAAGCTGCGCGAGAAAGGAATAGGATACAAGGAGGAAGCCATTTCCAGAATCATGACCGGAGAACCGGGACATTTTGAAGGAGTCCGACTGGCTAATCGAGAGGTTGTCCGGGCGGAGCGGGGCTTTTTGGCCTTTGGAGGTAGCCAAGTCCATTCAGAGCTGGCCAAGCAGTTGGGCGTGCACTTGCTGGATAACAAGCATATTGAGACACACCCCCGCAGCAAAATGACCAATGTAGAGAATGTATGGGTAGCCGGAGATTTGGGGGCCCATGCCGAGCAAGCGACTGTCGCGATGGGAGAAGGAGCAATGTCAGCAATCTGGATACACAAAGTATTATCCGGTATAAAAACAAAAATACCGCAGCTCTAAGAGCTGCGGTTTACAACGGTGGACGTGTACCGGTATGAAGATGAAGACCGAAGCGCTCCAATTGCTCGCTCATACCATACTTGCGCAAAATTTCCGTTTGCTTGCTGCCGATCAGGTCAAAATGGGGATAGGGCTGACGTTGGTGAATATATTGGGGGTCCAAACCATTATGGCTGCACCATAAACGAAGCTTGTCCACATTGGAACAACCCACCTTGGTTACGGTTGTAATACCTGGAAAGCGGTCATCCAGCCAGTAATGCGTCAGAAAACCAATTTCGCCGCGACTGACCTCTCTTTTCCAGGCTGAAAGCTCTTGTCGGTTAATACCAAACGCCATCGAGTCTCATCCTTCCTTGTTCCTTCCGAAATCATGAGCGGTCGGGTAGGTGTACCATTATTTTCGTATTATAGCCCTGTATTACGCTTCCTAAAGGGTAACACAATAACAGGAGACCATGTATGACGATCTCCTGTTAGCGGTTAGAGCCATCTTTCGGCCCAGATCTCTACACCGTTCAATGCATCACCGAGCTCTTTACCCTTGCGTGTCAGCGAATACTCGGTACGCACGGGCCGCTCTGTAATGACACGGCGAAGGATCAGGCCACTAAGTTCCAGCTCCTTAATGCGTTCGTTCAGCATACGTTTGCTAAGATCAGGTATGGATACATGAATTTCACTGAATCGTTTGGGATGTTCCATCAAAGTATGAATGATGAGAGCGGTCCATTTTTTGCTGATGATCTGAAAGGACTGTTCCACCTTGCCGCACAAAAGCTTAGGCTGCCTGTCGTCGCTCATCGGAATCCCCTCAATTTCATTGATTATTTTAAAAACAGTATACTAAAAGTAACTCTCTATACCAATAGTAACTATCTTGGTTTGTGTCAACTGTGACATTTTTAACATTTTTTTCTCATTCCTTGCGTCAATCATACCACAGAAAACGTTATCATTACAGGAAATATCGACTGTTCACGATTTCGCTAAAATTTGATTGACTTGCCCCTTATTTTGGGTGTATTATGGGTTACGTTAATTCCTCAGGTAACTTTTAATAACCTCATCTTTTATAATGGGAAGAAGGAATAAATCATGGATTCAATGACTTTTGTCTTATTTGGAGCGACAGGGGATTTGGCTAAACGTAAAATCTACCCTGCCTTGTATAATTTGTTCGTAGAAGGTAAAATTCCGGCTTCCTTTTCTGTAATTGGTATGGGGCGTCGTGAAGTGGCTGACGAACAGTTTCAAAGTAATGTAGAACAATCCATTAAGGATTTTTCCAGACACGTGAATAATGACCGTGCACAGATGGATCAGTTCTTGAGCGCTTTCCGCTACAGTGCATTGAACGTCAATCACCCTGAAGATTATAAAAAGCTGTTACAGCTTGCTGAGCAACGTGAAAATGACTTGGGAATTCCGGGGAACCGCATGTTTTACTTATCGGTGGCACCGGAATTTTTTGATGTGATTGCCCTCAACATCCGAGAAAGCGGTCTGGCTGAAACGAAGGGCTGGAAACGGCTTATTATCGAAAAACCATTCGGGCATGATCTGGAATCGGCACGTGAGCTGAATGATCGCTTAAGCAGAACGTTTGCCGAGGATGAAATTTATCGTATTGACCATTACCTGGGTAAGCCGATGGTGCAAAACCTGGAAGCCTTGAAATTTGCTAATCCATTGCTTCAGGGTGTGTGGAACAATCAATACATTGCCAATGTGCAAATTACTGCTTCCGAAACTGTAGGCGTCGAGGAACGCGCAGGATATTATGATCACTCCGGAGCTATTCGGGACATGGTGCAGAATCACATGCTGCAAGTGCTGATGATGGTGGCTATGAATAAGCCGGGACATGTAACGGCAGATCAGGTGCGTAACGAAAAAAGCAAGGTTATGGAGGCGTTGCGTGCGCTCGATCCTTCCGATATTGCTTCCAGCGTGGTGAGAGGCCAATACACGAACGGTGAGATTAACGGAAAAACAGTTCCTTCCTATAAAGAAGAGCCGGACATTGGACTGGACTCACAAAATGATACTTTCATTTCAGCTCGCCTGTGGATTGACAATGAGCAATGGTCAGGTGTGCCGTTCTATATTCGCACAGGCAAACGCATGAAGGAAAAATCCACACGGATCGTCGTGGAATTTAAAAAGGATAGCACAGACCCGTACGCGGCTCAAGGGCAGCCTTCCGAGCCGAACTTGCTTACGATTCATGTGAATCCCGACGAAAAGGTAACACTGCGGCTGAACAGTAAGGACCCGCTGAATAACGGTCAGCTGGAGACGGTGCTGATGAATTATGCATCAGAGGCCAAGGATGTACCGGAAGCTTATGAACGCCTCATCTTTGACGCGCTGCGCGGCGACTCCACCTATTTTGCTCACTGGAATGAAGTTGAGCTTTCATGGATGTGGGTACAGCCAGTGCTGGAAGCTTTTGCTCGTGGCGAAGTTCCACTTCATACCTATGCGGCAGGCTCCTATGGTCCAGAGGCTTCTAACCAATTGTTGGAGGAACAGGGCTTTGCATGGTGGCTGGACCAAAAGTCAGAACGTTCTGAAAAAGCGGTTGTTCGTTCGTAAACATGTACACATCACTACATTGAGAATATATTTTTGCTACGGCAGGAGGCCTTTACAATGCAAGTTGGATTAATCGGTTTGGGAAAAATGGGCTTAAATCTCGGAAAAAACTTGATCGATCACCAGCATGAAGTTGTCGCTTACGACGTCAATGCAGCAGCGATTCAAGAAATGAAGGATTACGGTGCTACAGGTGCTTCCACACTGGAAGAGCTTGTGCAGGCGACCCAATCCCCAAGAGTACTGTGGATTATGGTCCCCCATCAAATTGTTGATTCCGTGCTGGATCAGCTTCAACCGATTTTGTCCAAAGGGGACATTATTATTGAAGGTGGTAACTCTCATTACAAAGAGTCGATTGCTCGTCATGCCCGTCTGAAGGAATACGGTATCAGCTTCATGGATGCCGGAACCTCCGGCGGTATGGAAGGTGCGCGCAGTGGCGCTTGTTACATGATCGGCGGCGACCCGGAAGCATGGGCGTTTGTTGAGCCTATTTTCCGCGATACAGCGGTGGAAAATGGTTATCTGTATGCAGGTAAATCCGGTAGCGGACATTTTCTCAAAATGGTTCACAACGGTGTGGAATATGGCATGATGGCCTCCATTGGTGAAGGCTTTGAAGTGCTGGAAAAAAGCAGCTTTGACTTCGATTATGAGCAAGTGGCACGCGTTTGGAACAACGGTTCCGTTATTCGCTCCTGGTTGATGGGCTTGACCGAGCGTGCATTTTCCAAGGATGCAAATCTGGATGAAATTCGCGGGGTTATGCACTCTTCTGGCGAAGGCAAATGGACGGTTGAGGAGGCACTGGACATTCAGGCGGCAACTCCGGTTATTGCGTTGTCCCTGCTGATGCGTTACCGTTCTCTGGATGCAGATACGTTCAATGGGAAAGTCGTTGCCGCGCTGCGTAATGAATTTGGCGGTCATGCAGTAGAAAAGAAATAGTAACGATATAATTTAGCATGGGTCCCCGCAGCTTCAAAACTGCGGGGATATTGCTATATGCCTTTGCCTTGCGCTTTTTTTGCTTTATGCATATTTTTCCTTGTATAACCGCACAATAGATGAAAAAGAAGGCGGAAGGATGAATAGCATATGTGCAAAAGGTTTTCGTTATCGGCTGATTTGGACGAGGTAAGGGATCATTTTGGCATCCAACGGGTGATGTATTATTATAAAAAACGTTACAATATGAGCCCTACCCAGCATGTTCCCATCGTGCTGCATCAGGAGGGGGAACGGGTGCTGGATGAATTTCGCTGGGGATTTATCCCCTACTGGGGCAAGGATTGTGTCAACGCCGATTTGAATACGGTACGAGTGAATCCGAGTTACCGAAAAATGGCCGAAACCCGGCGCTGTGTCATTCCTTGCAACGGCTTTTATTATTGGCGAAAGCTTGGTAAACGTATGTGTGCGGTGCGCGTGGTGTTGCCGGGACAGAAAATGTTTGCGGTCGCGGGATTGTATGAGGTATGGCAGGATAGCCGTAAGGAGCCGCTACGTACCTGTACGATGATGACGGTGCAGGCCAATGTGGATATTCGTGAATTTGCCGGCCGTATGCCGGCCATTTTGGATTCCTCGAATATGGATTCATGGCTGGACCCGTCCATGAAGAACATAGATGAGCTGCTACCTCTGCTGTGTACGTATGAGCAGGGCGATATGAGCATCTATCCGGTGACCCCGCTGGTCGCCAATGATGAACACGATAACCGCGAATGCATTCAGGAAATGGATTTGCAATGGTCCTGGATCAAGCCTTAAATGAAATGGAGAATTTTCATTCACTACAGATCATAAGCTTCCCGCCGCCTGCATAGGTATGTATTGGGGAACAAGCGTCATGATCCGGGGAGAGGGGAAACGGCCGAAGGAGTATCTCATATGGGATGGAGGCGATTGGAATGAATAACGATACACTCATCCAACTGCTAGTGCTCATGGTGACGATCATCGGTCTGGTCCAAAACCGGTAAGTGGCAGGTTCCAGAAGGCGGGAGAATTGCCCTAGGCAATCTTCCGTTTTTTTTCGTTTTCCTTTCAAGTGCGGCAACAAGAGATTTTTTTAAAATGCTCGCAGATGAAGGGAGCTTGCGGTACAATAGATGCTAAGCTACAGGTGACAAGACACCTGGATATACGGCTATATATGATGCATTTTTAAGGGAGAGCGAATCATGAGTGAATTGACTTCATTACCACCATCCAAAAAGCGAAAGCTGCTGTTTAGCGCAGGACTCAGTTGGCTGTTTGATGCCATGGACGTTGGGCTGCTTTCGTTCATAGCCGCAGCGCTGGCTAAGGAGTGGCATTTGGGATCAGAGCAGATTGGTCTGTTGACTGCGATGAATTCGATAGGGATGGTGTTTGGGGCCGCTTTAGCGGGGATTTTGGCTGATCGCTACGGCAGGCGTGCGATATTAGTGTGGACGCTGTTGATCTTTTCTATTGCAAGCGGCTTGTCAGCTTTGGCGACAGGGCTCGGTGTACTGTTGGTGCTGCGCTTTATTGCAGGCGTAGGCTTGGGAGGGGAATTGCCTGTAGCTTCGACGCTGGTGTCAGAATCGGTGCCAGTTCAGGAACGGGGAAAAGCGGTCGTTTTGTTGGAAAGCTTCTGGGCGGCGGGATGGATTCTTTCTGCGCTTATTGCCTATTTTGTTATACCAAAGTACGGCTGGCAGATGGCTTTTATTCTCGGCGCAGTACCAGCCCTGTACGCTCTTTATTTACGTAAAGCAGTAGAGGATTCACCACGATACAAGCAGCAGAGTGTCAAGCTTCCACTGCGTGAAAGACTGGCTTCCATTTGGTCAGGGCCGAACCGCAGGTCCACGCTCATGCTGTGGATTTTATGGTTTACGGTTGTATTTTCCTATTACGGAATGTTTCTGTGGCTGCCAAGCATTATGTTTATGAAGGGTTTTGAACTGGTTAAAAGCTTTGAGTATGTCCTGATCATGACGCTGGCACAATTGCCAGGATATTTTACTGCGGCATATCTAATTGAAAAGCTGGGCCGCAAATTCGTACTGATCGTCTATTTACTGCTGACGGCGGTGTCCGCCATTTGGTTCGGTACCTCGGAAACGGCAGGAATGCTGCTGGCTGCTGGTATTAGCTTGTCCTTTTTCAATCTCGGCGCGTGGGGAGCCATGTATGCCTATACCCCGGAATTGTACCCAACAGCCGTCCGTTCTACGGGTGTGGGTATGGCGGCTGCATTTGGTCGTATCGGTGGTGTGATTGGACCTTTTCTGGTCGGAATGCTGGTTGGCCGAGGCATGGCGATACAATCTATCTTTGTGATTTTCTTCGTTGCGATCCTGATTGGAGCGGCATCGGTATGGTTGCTGGGTACCGAAACGAAAAATCGGGAGATCGACTAACCTTTACATTCACCTGTGTAAAGATTCATAATACAAGAGAGGAGTGACCTGAAATGGAGCATACCTTTCTGCTCAAGGCAGACTGGAACGGGGGGCGCAACAGCGACGGTCATATGGAGGCCGGACAGCTGCGGACAGCGATTTCGATTCCGACGGAGATGGGCGGTCCCGGTGTGGGCACCAATCCGGATGAAATGCTGCTAGGCGCTGCCGCGACCTGCTATTTGATTACATTGGCGGCGATGATGGAGCGCGCTGGTCTTCCGGTGGCTTCACTGGCGCTGGAATCCGAAGGCATTGTCGATGTAACGAACAATATTTTTACATATCGTCGAATTACCCATCGTCCGCAAGTTCAATTGGCCGCCGATGCGACAGAATCGCAGATCGAACAGGCATTGCGGCTGGCAGAGCAGGCAGAGAGCTCTTGCATGATCTCGCGTGCCGTAGCGGGCAATGTAGCTTTATCTACAGAGCCCGTCGTGGAACGCGCCTCTTAGCGCTATTTGAACCAGGAGCAATCATTCCAATTGCCCATTATTTTTCTAATTTGAGGAGGACACAACCATGACAGCACAACAAAAATTGCTCGTTTTCGCAGGCTCTTACGCCGAATTGGAAGGCAGCGGAGTTTATGCGTACACTTTTAATGAAGAGACAGGGATTCTTACATTACAGGATGAGTTCTCCGGATTGAAAAATCCAACCTTCCTGAACGTGGATGTGAAGAACCGGAAGCTGTATTCTATTGGAGAAACGACTTCTGCTACAGGAGCGAAGGTGGGCGAAGCTGCTGCTTTTGAAATTGATCCGGTCCAAGGGACATTTACATTGCTTAACCGGGCGGAAAACGTTGGCGCAACAACCTGTCACATTCAGCGTGATCCATCTGATCGTTACCTGATCGTAGTCAGCTACCACGGAGGAATGGTGGGACTGGTGTCTCTAACCGAGGATGGCCGTATCGGCGAATTGCTGGATGTTAAACAGCATGAGGGCAAGGGAGCGCATCCTGAGCGTCAGGATCGTCCGCATCCACACTCCAGCTTCTTTAGCCCTGATGGTCGTTTTCTCTTCGTACAGGATCTTGGTTTGGATCTGATCCGTGTCTACACCATTGATGACAGTAAAGGACAACTAGTGCTTCATGGCGAAACGAAAACCCATGCAGGGGCAGGCCCACGTCACTTGACGTTCCATCCGAACAATAAATTTGCTTTTGTTATTAATGAGGTGGATTCTTCCATTACTTCCTTTGCGTATGACGTAGAAGCAGGCAAGCTTACCGAGCTTGAGAGTGTACCGACACTACCGTCTGATTTTACGGGCGAAAACACAACTGCTGAGATTGCTATTTCAGAGGATGGTGCTTATGTGTACGGCTCCAACCGTGGGCATGATAGCATCGTAGTGTTCGCTGTAGACGCTGCAACAGGCAAGCTGAGCTTGGTTGAGCATGTATCTGCCGAAGGCGAGCATCCACGTCATTTTGCTTTGACTCCAAACGGCGAGCATCTGCTCGTGGCAAACCGCGATACGAATAACATCGTTACCTTTAAAGTGGACAAGATTAGTGGAAGACTGACCTACACGGGACAACAAGTAACCGTCTCCAAGCCAGTATGCGTACAGCCTTTTTACTTTTCTGTGTAGCAATCCCGGGGCTCACTTATGTGAGTCCCTTTTCGTTTTTTCCTCTACCTGTGAAGGCTTGAACAAATCAAGCTTGTCATAATACCTCAGTGTGTCCACGAATATTCCACGAAGTTTTGCCATCTCGCTTTTATTTAGCTTCTCTTTACTCTTGGCACGCACCTTATTTTTAGTTGATTAATGTATATGATCTGACATGATTTCGATCGAAACATAGAAAAAAATCTATAATTTTGCGTTAAATAAACTTACATAAAATGAGGGCAGGATCTGTTCTGAAAGCGTTTACTGACAAAGTAGGTCTATCTTTTTCCGCAATGGGCATGTATGAGCGTATGGAGTTTTTCGGAAACGGAATGTAATATTTAATAACTTATATATGTAAGGTTCAAGGGGATCGAGATTCTTTATGTCCACATAAAATTATTTTTATGTTAATTATATTGACTCATTTTCTGAGTTAGCCATATAATAAGAAAAATAAACGAATTATATGTAATAAAATATAACATATATGAAGCGAACATCAATGAACCTAAAAATTTGCAGTGCGGGTACTTTACGTGGAGCTTACCAATTTGTTATGCCAATGAACGTGGAAAAATTCTTCTGAACTCCAGCCGATCGGTGGTGGTGAATACCTTGGAACTGGAGGATGAGCTTCGGATCGGTACCAGAGTGTATGCCCACAGCGACTTAAAGGATTTGCTCGCAAAGGGGAACGAGCAACGCTCCGGATCTTAAAAGGAGAAGGTGGCTATGATGAAAGATCATATATTGGAAAAAGATTGGATAGCAGCCGTTTATGCTCAGGATATCGGAAGCGAACCGGTGCCTGTTACGATTTTGGAAGAGAGGGTCGTCCTTTTCCGAACCCGGGACGGAGTTCAGGTATTTAAAGATTTATGCATACACCGGGGGGCGGCGTTGTCGCTGGGCAAAGTGGCAGACGATTGTATCGTTTGTCCTTACCACGGCTGGAAGTATGATGCGGAAGGAAAATGCGTCAAAATCCCTCAGCAGCCAGCAGGACAAACCATTCCTCCTAAAGCTAAAGCGGTGGTTTATTCCTGCACGGAGCAATACGGCATCATTTGGGTGAAACTTGATGCTGGTTCCGGGAACGAAGCTCCGATCCCCTTTTATGAGGAATATGAGGATTCAACTTTTCAAACCGTACATGCGGAGCCGTATATCCTGCACGCAACTGCGCCGAGAGTCGTTGAAAATTTTCTGGATGCAAGTCATTTGGCTTTCGTTCACGACAGACTATTGGGCGACTCTAATTTTCCTGAAATACCACATTACAGCGTTTATTGGGATGAAAACCGCTACGTTTCCGACGAAATCGCCATTTACGCTGATGCGGACGGCTCGGGAAATTACGCAACGATTTACTATACGTTTGAAATTTTGCGGCCTATGACGGCAAGACTCAAAAAAGTGAACTATGAAAACAACCAGATTCTGTCCATGTTATTTACGGTGCTTCCCCACGAAGAGAGAAAAACAACTGTTTTTGCACTTATTTCTAGAAATTATGCATTAGACGAGTCTGACGAATATTTTCGGGATTTTCAGAGGCGGGTAATCGAGCAGGATGCGGCAATTGTAGAAAGCCAGAAGCCGGAGGAGCTTCCTCTCGACTTACAGGCGGAGCTTCATTTGATGGCAGACCGGGTCAGCATTGCTTACCGGGGATGGCTGAAAGAGCTGGGTGTGACCTACGGCAGCGACGTTTCGGTTGTCTCTTCAAAGAACACTAGACTATAAAATCAATATACGGATAAGGAGAGTGCCATGATGGTACCTAAAGCTAAAAATAACCATTCTGAGGTTCAACCTCCGCGGGATTGCACGTTCACTGCGGAGGATTGGCAGGTGTTGGCCCAGCATTGGTACCCGGTGGCGCAGGCAAGCGAAATCACGGATAAACCGGTTGGCGTAAAGCTGCTTGATGTGAAGCTCGTATGCTACCGTAGCAACGGCAAGCTGGTTGTCGCCCGTGACCTTTGCTTCCACCGAGGTGCTCCCCTTAGCAAGGGTTGGGTTGAAAACGGAGAAATTGTTTGCCCGTATCACGGACTTCGTTACAACTGCGAAGGCAAATGCACATCAGTTCCGGCGCATCCAGACGCCAAAATTTCACCCAAGCTGAAATTGATTACGTATCCCGTAGTAGAGCGATACGGTCTGATCTGGACATCTCTTGCGTCCAGCGACGTGCAAATTCCCGAGTTTCCGAGATGGGATGACCCGGATTACCTGAACGTGCTGCCGCCGAGCTTCGACATTGCAGGTTCGGCCGGGCGCCAGATGGAAGGCTTCCTCGATGTATCGCACTTCGCCTTTGTGCATACCGATACCTTCGGAGACCGTGATAACCCGTTTGTGCCTCAATACACCGTCAAGCGGGAAGGCAGCGGCTTGCTTGCCGAATATTGGAGCACGGTTAGCAATTACGGCAAAGGGCAGGACAATCTGGTCCCGGAAGGCTTTAAATGGCTTCGCGAATTTCGTGTATTTCCTCCGTTCGCGGCTACGCTTACGGTCTACTTTCCGAACGACGGCAAGCTAATGATCCTGAACTGTGCCTGCCCGGTATCGGCCCGCTACACCCGGTTATTTTGTCCGATTTCACGAAATTTTGATAAAGATGCATCCGTTGAAGATACCATCAAGTTCAATTTACAAGTGTTCCAGGAAGATCGAGAGATGGTAGAAGCGCAGACTCCAGAGGATTTGCCACTTGATTTGCAAGCGGAGGTCCATATTCCGGCAGATCGCACCTCTATCGCTTACCGGCAGCTTCTTAGCGAGATGGGGCTCGGCAGGTCCTATACAGCCTAAAGGAAATTCTTGAAAATTGGAAAATTATAATAATTGAAAAAACAACTGCAAAAGCATATGAGGGGAGCAAAATGAAATTATCCTTGGATTCTATTAATCGAATGAATAGAGAGCAGTTTGTCGATGCGCTGGGATGGGTGTTCGAGCACTCGCCTTGGGTGGCGGAACGCGCATGGATATCCCATCCTTTTGCTTCTTTTGGGAAATTGTCCAGTAAATTAGAAGAGGCGGTGGAGCAATCTTCACTTGATGAACAACTTGCCCTGCTCTGCGCTCACCCTGATCTTGCTGGCAAGCTGAAAATGACGGAGGTCTCCGTTAATGAGCAGCGGGGCGCTGGCCTGGATGAGCTTTCTCCAGAGGTTTATGAACAATTTAGGGCCAGCAACCAGGCCTACAAGGATAAATTCGGATTTCCTTTCATTATAGCTGTACGCGGCATGAATACAGATTCGATTTATGCCGCCTTGGGCCAACGGCTTGATGGCGAATGGGATAAAGAGAGAATGCTGGCCTTGAAGGAAGTATTTAAGATTGCCCAATTTCGATTAAGCAACTTGATTACGAGCCCTAACGACGGAAAATTAACTACCCACGTGCTAGATGTGTCCTGCGGCACACCGGCGTCCGGAATGAAGCTCGAGCTGTGGGAAATCGGCGGTGAGGAGGGACGGAGGCTGCTGCGTTCTGTCGTAACCGATGCGGACGGACGCCTGGATGCGCCTCTGCTGTCAGGCGGCGAGTTGAAGGTGGGGCAGTATGAGCTGGTTTTTTACGTTGCCGATTATTTTCGGGAGAAGGGCTTGGCCGGGAAAGAACCCCCTTTTCTGGAGTGCATTCCAATTCGTTTCGGTGTGAGTGATGCGGGCAGCCATTATCATGTTCCGCTGCTTGTAGCTCCTGGCGGCTACAGCACGTACCGGGGAAGCTGATGAATTGAAACAAAATACTGTATTTTTGTTAAGTGGGTGCATGGATTATGACGGAGTGTTTAGAGGTTATCATACGTGGAGGCCAAGTCGTTTTGCCAGATGGGGTATATGCACTTGATATCGGAATTAAAAATGGAAAAATCCACGTACTCCGGCAATTGCTGGAGCCATCGCAGGAATGCAAAGTCATTGATGCAAGCGGAGAGTTTGTACTGCCTGGAATGATAGATGTTCATGTTCATTTCAACGAGCCGGCATTAGGTGATTGGGAAGGTTTTGTCAGTGGATCGGCATCGCTCGCTGCGGGTGGATGCACCGCCTACATTGACATGCCTCTAAATGGCCGGCCGCCTACAACTTCATTAAGCGCATTAAATCAAAAATCGGCTTTGGCCTATGGTCAGTCGTACGTTGATTATGCGTTCTGGGGAGGACTTGTACCAGGAAATCTGAAATCACTAGAAGCCTTGGCGGAGGCAGGAGTTGTCGGATTCAAAGCCTTTATGTCCGACCCGGGAGGAGAAGGAGAGGATATTTTCCGGGGAGTCGATGATGTTACTTTATATGAGGGGATGCAGCAAATTGCTGCAATTGGCGGTATTCTTGCCCTTCATGCAGAAAGTGAGCCGCTGGTAGCGGGGCTTGGCGCTGAAGCGCAGCATGCCAGCAAAACCGGGTTTCGCGATTATGCGGCATCCCGGCCGGTACTTGCGGAATTGGAAGCCGTTCATCGTGCGCTATTTTATGCGAAGCAGACAGGTTGCGCGCTGCATTTCGTGCATATTAGCAATCCTCAAGCCGTAGAGCTGATTGATCAGGCAAAACGCACAGGCATGAATGTGACGTTGGAAACTTGCCCTCATTACTTGATGCTGACCTGTGATGATATGGGGTCCCTCGGAACTATTTCGAAATGTGCCCCGCCGCTCCGGTCCGAAGCGGAACGGGAAGAGATGTGGAAGGCAATTGCTGCCGGGAAGATAGACATGATCACTTCGGATCATTCACCGTGTCCGACCGAGTTAAAGCGATCCGACGACTGGTTTCAAGCTTGGGGAGGCATTTCCGGAGCACAGAGCTCGATGGAACTGATTCTGGATGAAGGACACCTGAAACGAAAGATTCCTTTACCCTTGTTATCTCGGCTGCTGTCTGAAAATCCGGCCCGCCGTTTTGGTCTATTTCCCCGCAAAGGTACGATTCAAGTAGGAATGGATGCAGATTTGACGATTTTCAACTTGAACAGTCCGTATACCTTGGCCGCGAATGATTTGTATTACCGTCATAAGCATAGTCCTTATGTTGGCAGGCAATTGAACTGCCGGGTAACTGCCACTTTATGCCGTGGTGAAGTGGTATATAGGTTGGGCGAAGGAGTTTCGCTGTCGAGAAAGGGAATGCTGCTGCATCCATTCAAACGTAAAGGGGGGGATAGATGATGAACAATGTCATACCTCGCTTACCGCAAGAGCTGCCGGATATCAATCGATTAGCTGCTTCTATCGAAGAAACATTGCATTGGTTATCCGAATATGGTGCAGACGGCGGGGGAGGTATTACCCGGTTTCTATACTCGAATTCCTGGAAACAAGCGCAAACGGCTCTAAACGACAGGATGAAGCAAGCCGGGCTTAAGGTTTACTTTGATGAAGTGGGGAACCTTTATGGACGAATTGAAGGAACGGAACCGAATGGGGGAACGATTCTGACAGGCTCCCATATAGATACCGTCATAAATGGAGGCAAATATGACGGGGCTTTCGGCATTGCCGCAGGGTTAGCAGCTCTTCAGTTTTTATTGGAACGATACGGAAGACCGAAATGCAACCTTGAGATCGTCTCGTTCTGTGAAGAAGAAGGAAGCCGATTTCCGTTAACATACTGGGGTTCCGGTAATATTTCAGGACGTTATTCGGTCGATCAAGTACCGGAAATATGCGACTCCGAAGGCGTTAGTTTAAGGGAAGCGATGATGTCGGCAGGATTTGGTTCCAAGGCGGGGCGCGCTGCAAAACGGGACGATATCCAAGCGTTTATCGAGCTTCATATCGAGCAGGGAAAGGTTCTTGAACGGGAAGAGAAGGGGATTGGGGTGGTCAAAGGCATTGTTGGGCAAAAGCGGTTTACGTGCGAGGTCACAGGCGAAGCAAATCATGCGGGAACGACGCCGATGGCCTTGCGGCGAGATGCGCTTGTGGGCGTATCCGAAATGGTTCAGTTGCTCGAAGGGCTGGCGCAAAGCTACGGCTCCCCGATGGTAGCGACCGTAGGAAGCTTGGAAGTGATCCCTGGTCTATCTAATGTGATTCCCGGCAAAGTCACGTTTACACTTGATGTGCGGCATTCGGATTCTATGGCATTGTCCGCTTTTTGTCAAGCCGTGAAAATAAGCTTCGAAGAAGTTGCAGCCAGACGAGGGCTTATGCTGACCCTCAGCCAATGGATGAACGCAGAGCCGGTCATGATGGACGTAGAACTGACTCGAATGGTGGAACATATTTGTATGCATAGAAATTTGAGCTTTCTCAGCATGTTCAGCGGTGCCGGTCACGATACGCAAGTGATGCAGTCCGTCTGTCCAACCGCACTCGTATTTGTTCCTAGCCGCGGCGGCATCAGCCACTCTCCCGATGAATACACGTCCACGAAGGAGCTTGCTGCTGGTGTTTCCGTACTAACCGATTTCTTGTATGTATTGGCCTATGACAGGGGGGGAGCGCTTTGAAAACGTATCGTGATCTGTCACCGTCCCCTCGTACAATCATGACCCCCGGACCGGTGGAGGTGGATCCGCGTGTGCTGCGGGCGATGTCGTTCCCGATCTTGGGGCAGTTTGATCCAGAATTTACCGACATCATGAATGAAACGATGGACATGATCAGGGCGTTGTTCCAAACGAACAATCACTGGGCATATTCGGTTGACGGTACATCTCGTTCCGGTATCGAAGCTGTACTGACGAGCTTAATTGAACCGGGTGACCGTGTATTGGTTCCGATCTACGGCAGATTCGGCCATTTGTTGGTAGAAATATCGGAACGCTGCGGAGCCGAGATCTCTACCATGGAGCAGGAATGGGGGCAAGTCTTTGATCCGGAGCAAGTGGTGAAAAGGATTCGTCAAGAGCGTCCGCATATTGTGGCGCTCGTCCACGGCGAGACATCCACAGGACGTATGCAGCCGCTGAAGGAAATAGGGAAGGCTTGCCGAGAGTTGGGTGTTCTTCTCGTCGTCGATGCGGTTGCGACAGTCGGTGGAACGAAGGTTGCGACGGATGAGTGGATGCTGGATGCCGTGATCGGAGGAACACAAAAATGTCTTTCCGTTCCGGCAGGCATGGCACCTGTTACCTATAATGAACGGGCAGAAGCGAAAATATTGAAGCGAAAACGAATCGAACGTGGGCTGCGCGAACCCCAGACGGAAACTGGTTGGAGCGGTAAAGGAATTCAAAGTAATTATCTGGATTTAAGTCAGCTTCAGGACTATTGGAGTCCAGTCCGATTAAACCATCATACCGAAGCGACTTCGATGCTGTACGCCCTGCGGGAAGGCTTGCGTCTCGTATTGGAAGAAGGGTTGGAGCAGCGTTTTGCCCGCCATCTGGAGCATGAAGTGGCATTGGTGGCTGGAATTCGTGCGATGGGATTAACGCTGTTCGGCGATCCTGTCTGCAAGATGCCGATGGTTACGTGCGTTAATATACCGGACGGCGTTGACGGCGAATCTGTTCGGACGATGCTTCTTCACGAATTCGGCATTGAAATCGCCAGCTCGTTCGGGTCGCTCAAAGGGAAAATATGGCGGATCGGCACTATGGGGTATAGCTGCAATAAAAAAAATGTGCTGCACTTGCTTGGAGCGCTTGAGGCCGCATTGCTCCGTCATCGCGTCCCCGTTCATATCGGAGCTGCTTCGCAGGCCGCATTGGACGTTTATAGCAGAAAGGAATGAGCAAGCATGAGCCTAGAGGCTTTAAACGAACGGGTAATAACCGATCTTTCGTATCTCAACTTCAGGGGACCTAACTGGGTTCGCCCCCTGAGCCATCCTGAGGGGCATGTCTATGACGTTGTGATCGTCGGCGGCGGACAATGTGGTTTGGGCGCAGCCTTCGGCCTTTTGCGAGAACGTGTTTCCAACATTCTCGTTATCGACGAAAACAAGGAAGGCTCCGAAGGACCGTGGGAAACCTATGCCCGCATGGTGACGTTGAGAACACCCAAGTATTTGACCTCCATCGACCTGGGGATTCCTTCGCTGACCTTTCGCTCCTGGTGGGAGGCACAAGCCGGGCAGAAAGGCTGGGAAGAGGTGGTCAAGATTCCGCGGGGCGACTGGATGAATTACTTGCGCTGGTATCGAAAGGTCCTTGATCTGCCTGTCGTTAATGAGGTCAGGCTGAAGCTGATCGAGCCCGTGGAGGGTGGGGTTCACCGCCTGCATATCGAAGGGCCGGGAGCGCGATCTGCTCAATTGCTGTCACGCAAGGTTGTGTTGGCCACCGGTATTCAGGGCGGTGGAGAATGGTATGTTCCGCCCGCGATTGCTGATAAACTGCCGCACCACCTATATGCCCACACCTCGGAAACCATTGATTTTGATTCGCTGAAAGGCAAGAGAATCGCTATATTGGGCGGTGGGGCTTCGGCCTTTGATAATGCCAATTTCGCACTAGCCGAAAGAGTGGCTGAGGTCCATATTTTTGTCCGTCGAAAGGAACTGCCCAGGATCAACCCGATCCGTCAGATGGAATTGTCCGGCATGATTGAACGGTTTGCTACGCTGTCGGATGCCGAGAAATATGCGGTGATCGCCCATTTTTTCAAGCACAGTCAGCCGCCGACCAATGACACCTTTGAGCGCGCGGTTTCATGGCCCGGTTTCCAATTGCATTTGGGTGCGCCATGGCTTGATGTGGAGGCTGCGGACGAAGGGGCGACAGTAACTGTGCCTCAAGGCAAATTTACCTTTGATTTTCTTGTTATCAGCACAGGTCTCCTCTCTGATCCGGCTTTGCGACCGGAGTTGAGGCTTGTCGAAAGCCACATTGCTCGTTGGGCAGACCGCTATAAGGCCCCGAAAGCAGTAGCTAATCCCTTGCTTGATGCACATCCTTATTTGAGTCCGGGCTTTGCTTTCTCGAGCCGCGATGACAAGGACCCAAAACTGCTGAATGGACTGTTTGCTTTTAACTATGCTGCTTTGGTCAGCTGCGGGCTCTCGGCTTCTGCCATTTCTGGCATGAGATTTGCTATACCCAAGCTCGTGTCGGCAGTAGCAGATCAGCTATTCATCGATGATCGAGATGAGATTCTGAAAGACTTCTTTGCCTATGATAAGGCTGAATTTGTTGGCGAGTGGCCGAAAAAGGCATGAACCAAGGGTTAAAACTCACACAAGGCTGATACTATCGTTTTTATTGGATGAATGACCTTGAAATGAATAGCAGGAGGATGATCCCGTGAGTAACGAAAACTTAATGACTCAAGCAATCCAGTTAGCCCAGCAAAATGTTGTTTCTGGTCATGGTGGCCCGTTCGGTGCCATTGTAGTTAAGGATGGGAAAATTATCGGAAGAGGGGTTAATGAAGTTACCTCGTCCTGCGATCCTACAGCACATGCAGAAGTACAGGCTATACGAGAAGCGTGTAAGCATTTAAATGATTTTCAATTAAATGGTTGTGTGATCTATACAAGCTGTGAACCATGTCCAATGTGTATTGGGGCCATTTATTGGGCAAGACCTGATGCAGTCTACTACGCATGTACAAAAGAAGAAGCAGCAATCATCGGATTTGACGACCAATTTATATATGAACAAATTGCTATGCCTATGGAAGATCGTTCAATAATTATGAGTCAAATATACTCGCCCAAAAGCAAGTTGCCTTTTGAAACATGGAGCACATCAGTTCAAAAAATAGAATATTAATACTATCATTTACTGAAATTATGAATATTTCTTACTAAACTATTAGTATCCTTTACATCATAAGTCAACATGATTGCCACCATTGATTGAAGTTCGATGGTGGCTTGTTATGGTGCATGATCGTATGGACACTTAAGATACGAATAATTTCGGCTGAAAAAGGGTACATATGTTATAAACAGAACAATGATTAGGCAAATTCAGGACAAGCTTGCGGATTGAATATATTTTACAAGAGGAGGAGCAGCTATGAAAATTATCATTACGCAAAAGGAAGCTGCCGACAAAGGAATCTGGACAGAGATTATGAGTATGTTCGCTGTAACCAAAGAGGACGAGGTATGGCAAAATGAAGAGTTTATTCTCACCGAAGAACAGGCACGTCAGGTCGGATTGATCAAATAAAAAGCCGTAGATAAGACATGTAAGCAAGTTTTAAGACCAAGTCTTAAAAAATCGTAACTTCTTTTTTATGGTTCTGATACACTTTTTAACCGTACAACGTTTATAGTAAGTGCATAAGGGTAATGAAGCTTACAGACACCGTGTACATACCCAGACGGTAAGGAGAGATCAGACATGATGAGACTAGCTTCGAAATGGACAATATTGGCTTTAATGATGATGCTGATGACGGCAGTGGGAGCAACAGCACAAGGCTACACGCCCGTAACACCTGCTGAAAATCAGGAGACCGTATATATAAACCAATTGGAGATGCATAACGGACAAATCTATTTGTCGGCAGATCCGATTGAATGGTATGAAGGTAAGGCAGCAGACAAGGCGTTCTTGGAGCATGAAGGAAACACAGGATTGGACGGAGCACCAGACGGTTACTACATCGTGAATAATTCCGTGCAAAATGACGTGTACCAGGTTGCCCCAGATGCTTCGGTAGAGGTACAAATTTATGATCATACAGGTCGCATAGAAGATACAGATGTAAAATGGAATGAATCCATCCCTTTGGCACAGTTTGAAAAAGATTTTGCCAAAAAAGATGTATTGGATCTCAGCCAATTTCCATACCATGTAACGTTGCGTGAGGGTAAGGTTGTTAAAATCGTGCAGCAGTTTATTCCTTAATATACAAGGTATTGCATAACAAATAAGAGGATATCCATCCCAAATAGGGGCGGATATCCTCTTCTGTCATATATATGGATTTAGAAGGATTTTGCAGCTTCTGTTGCACTTTGTACAGCAGCTTCAACAATGGCTTGTGCTTGATCTGGAGCTTGGTTATGTCCTTCCAGTACAACCTTCACGATGTCTTTCACACCGAAGAAGGATAAGATGTTGCTCATGAAGTTCAAAGACATTTCAGCAGCAGCAGCAGGGCCTTCGGAGTATACGCCGCCTCTTGCATTCAACAGGGCTACTTTAGTTTCAGTTACGAGACCAACTGGACCCTCAGCAGTGTATTTGAACGTTTTACCAGCTTGGTTCAGGTAGTCAATGTAAGTATGCAGTACAGCTGGAATCGTCATGTTCCAAAGCGGGAAAGCGAATACGACTTTGTCTGCCGCCAGGAATTGATCAAGGTAGCCGTTAGCTACGCCCGTCAGGCGAGCTTCTTCAGCGTTCAGCTCCAAGCCTCTAGCGGATTTGAACATGCCGTTAATCATGTTGGCGTTCAAATAAGGAAGCTCGACGGAGAACAGGTCCAGTTCAGTGATTTCATCGGATGGATGGGAAGCTTTGTAGCTTTCCACGAAAGCGTTATACAATTTAACGGTTGCCGATTCTTCGGCTGTACGATCATTAGCTTTGACAAATAGTACTTTAGACATGATTTATTTCCCCCTAGGTAAGTTAAGTAAGTCATTTACCTCGTAATATTACAATATAAAGATAATATCTGTCAACACTTTTATATTAAATTAATTTTAATAAGCTACTTAATTTTTTTCACTGTAAAATTCATGTGTTTCTTTTGCAAAATATCAGTTTTGCGGTAAAATTTAAGTATGAGCTGAGTTAGAAGAATGGATTCCATAGGCGAAAATGAAATTACCATGTAGTCAGCAGAATAGGTACATCAGATGAACGAAAAAAGGTGAGTAGCTTGAAGATTGGTTTTTTTGATTCAGGATTGGGTGGAATTACAGTATTATCTGAGGCCTTACGACGGCTGCCAAACGAAAATTTTGTATACTTGGCGGATACGCTTCATGTTCCTTACGGGACGAAAACACCGCAGGAGGTGTGCGGATACGTCAAGGCTTCGGTACAAACGATTTTAAAAGAGGATGTTAAGGCGCTGGTCATTGCCTGTAATACAGCCACGAGTATCGCGGTTGCGGAGCTGAGGAACGAATACGATATTCCGATCATTGGCATGGAGCCGGCCGTGAAGCCTGCGGTGGAGATGAATCGAGCGAATGGTAAAAGAGTGCTGGTGTTAGCGACGCCGTTGACATTAAAACAATCCGGTTTTGCAGCGCTGGTGTCCAGAGTTGACGATCATGGAAGTGTAGATTCGTTGCCCTTGCCCGAGCTGGTGCATTATTGTGAGCAGTTACATTTTGACCGGACAATAATGGCTGAATATTTTAACCGCAAGCTGTCTGCGTTCGATCTGACCTTATACGGTACGGTCGTTTTGGGGTGCACACACTATCCTTTTTATAAGGAGATCTTGAAGGGGCTGCTGCCTTCCCATATTCAGCTAATCGACGGGAGTCAGGGAACGGTCAGACGGTTAAAACAGGTGCTGTCTGAGCGCAATTTGCTGGTATCTCCGGCAAAAGCAGGTCAATCGCAGGAGGGACACATTACGTTCCTGTGTACCAGTCAGGATGAGGACTATGTCCATAAAATGGAGCGTGCGCTTGAAATTTATGCGGAGCATGAAAAGATTTCTTTTTAAAGCAGGTGCGGCTGGCGAACGGATTGAATCATAGCGATGAATCGTAGCGTCAGTCGCGTAGTGAATCAGAGGCATGATGGAGGGGAGGCTTCGATCAATATACAGAAGCGTGGACTTATTGGCTGAACAGGGTTCGCTGAAAGGAATAGGGTAATATGAGTATACAAGGATGGAATCATATTTGCTTTTCGGTGTCAGATTTGGAGAAGTCGATACATTTTTATCAAAATGTATTAGATGGAAAGCTGCTTGTCAAAGGACGTAAGCTAGCTTATCTGGACTGTCTGGGCATGTGGCTGGCTCTCAATGTGGAGGAGGATATTCCGAGAAATGAAATTCATCATTCCTATACGCATGTTGCATTTTCGGTAGCGGAAGCGGATTTTGAGGATATGCTTAACAAGCTGAGAGCTTTCAATGTCACAATTTTGCCCGGACGAGAGCGGAATGAACAGGACAAAAGGTCAGTCTATTTTACAGATCCGGACGGACATAAGTTTGAATTCCATACAGGACAATTGCAGGATCGCCTGGAATATTATAAAAATGAGAAGAGGCACATGACTTTTTATGATTGAGTAAGCGGTATCCATATGAATGTCCGAGCATATACAGGGTTCACATCTGGGAGGAATACAGAAGTATGTCACTTTCGCAGGAAAGCGGCTCCAAGCAAGCACAAGTCGTGAAAACGATGACAGTTTTTGCAATCACTTGGCCGATCTTTATAGAAATGCTGTTTCATATCTTAATGGGTAGCGTGGATACGTTCATGCTGAGCCATGTGTCGGACGAGGTTGTGTCAGCTGTGGGTGTGTCGAGACAGCTGATTGAATTTACGATTATTTTGTTCAATCTGCTTGGTCTTGGAGTAGGTGTCATCATCGCTCAGCTATTGGGTGCGCAAAAGCATGTGGATGCGAGCCGTGTAACGGCCTCGGCCCTGACCTTCAATCTGGTATTCGGTTTGGCGCTGAGCTTGATGTTTATTGTAAGCCGGGATTTTCTGCTGTCCTTTTACCATATTACCCCGACGATTAAGGAAAATGCCGAGATCTATATGATGCTGGCAGGGGGTTCGCTGTTTCTGGAAGCGCTTATGCTAACCGCAGGTCCGGTGATTCGTTCACACGGTTTTACGAAAGATACGATGATCGTGGGCATTGGTATGAACATTTTGCATATTGTGGGGAATGCGTTGCTAATTTACGGCTGGTTTGGTCTGCCGCAAATGGGCGTGGCTGGAGCAGCGATTTCAACAGTAATTAGCCGCGCTGTAGCCTGTGTCTGGATTTTTATATTGCTGTACAAACGTGTAAGTGCGCCGATTCGCCTCCAGTATTATGTACAGCTTCAATGGAGCAAGCTGGTGGCCATCCTGAAAATCGGCATCCCGGCGGGACTGGAATGGTTGTCTTATCAGCTCAGCCAAATGATGGTGACCCGGTTTGTCAGCTTCATGGGCACAACGGCGATTGCTACTCATTTTTATACGAATACGATTGTGTACTTTTTTATGGTGTTCGGCATGGCAGTGGGCGAGGGGACGGAAATTATTGTTGCTCGCCTGATAGGTGCAGGAGATAAGGAGAAGGCGTATCACCAACTGCTGCGTAGCCTGAAATGGTCACTGGTCATTACGATTGCGGTGATTGTGGGGGTATCCTTTTTCCGATATGAAGTGATGGCGATCTTTTCGGATGAGCCGGCGATTATTCAACTGGGGGCAGCGATTTTGCTGTTCTGTATATTGCTGGAGCCGGGCCGTGTGTTCAACCATGTCGTCATTAACTCCTTGCGGGCGGCGGGGGATGTACAGTTTCCGTTGATGATGGCGATCATCTCGATGTGGGGGATCAAAATTCCATTGGCATATGTGCTGGGTATTCATCTGGGATATGGTGTGCTTGGGGTGTGGATTGCGCATGCCTGCGATGAGTGGGTACGAGGCATTTTCCACTACCTGCGCTGGAAAGGTCGGAAATGGCAGCACAAGTCGCTGTTGTCCAAGGCTGAGCTACAAGCGGATTCGTTGTCAGGCTGACACTTGAAGCTGTAGTTGCTCAGGCACCACTATACATAGGCATTCTCCATGGATATGGGGGGATGCTTATTTTTTTACAAAAATAAGCAAAAAGGGGATGTTCAAGATTTCCAAAAATTGCTAGAATATAGTAACCTCGAACAAGAGCTTCAGTAGAGGTTTTCAAAGTTTCAGAGACGGATGGTTTCCGATTGAATCCATGAAGGAGGGAATAGGATGGAACGCAAAGTGCATATCATTCCTTACCAAGTGATCAAGCAGGAGCAACAGGTGAATGAAATACCGCGAGGGGTGGAGCTGATTCAGGCCCCTGCGATGTGGAGCCGAACCCGAGGCCAGGGAGTGAAGGTGGCAGTACTGGATACGGGCTGTGATGCGAACCATCCTGATTTGAAGGAACGCATTATTGGTGGCCGGAACTTCACGGATGATGATGACAGTGATCCAAACATTTTTACGGATTACAACGGTCACGGTACGCATGTGGCAGGTACAATCGCGGCAGCAGAAAATGAGGATGGTGTGGTGGGTGTCGCCCCGGAGGCGGATTTACTCATTATCAAGGTGCTGAACAAGCAAGGCTCCGGTCAATACGACTGGATCATTCAGGGGATTCATTATGCGATTGAGCAAAAGGCAGATATCATCTCGATGTCGCTTGGCGGCCCCGAGGACGTGCCTGAGCTGCATGAAGCGGTGCAGAAGGCGGTAGCGAACCATATTTTGGTCGTCTGCGCAGCAGGTAATGAGGGTGACGGTGACGACAGAACGGACGAGCTGGGCTATCCTGGCTGCTATAATGAGGTGATCAGCGTAGGCGCTGTAAACTTTGACAGACATGCTTCCGATTTCAG
The DNA here is from genome assembly GCF_050467745.1 of Paenibacillus sp. NRS-1781. NCBI lineage: Bacteria > Bacillati > Bacillota > Bacilli > Caryophanales > Paenibacillaceae > Paenibacillus > Paenibacillus sp. NRS-1781. The sequence continues at coordinate 154,256 of NZ_JBITPI010000016.1, read as the reverse complement.
CAACTCCAACAATGAGGTGGATTTGGTTGCGCCGGGAGAAGATATTCTGTCTACCATTCCGGGAGGAAAATACGCGACCTTCAGCGGTACTTCAATGGCTACTCCACATGTGGCTGGGGTTTTGGCGCTGATTAAGCCGTTGGCGAACGCGAGCTTTGAACGGAATCTCACCGAGCCGGAGCTATACGCCCAGCTGATCAAACGCACCATTCCGCTCGGCCATTCTGCCAAGCTGGAAGGCAACGGTCTGCTGTACTTGACGGCAGTCGAGGAGCTTTCCCGTATTTTCGACGCTCAGCGTGTAGCGGGAATATTGAGTGCAGGATCATTACATGTTAAATAAGCCGTAACTTCTGTTATATAGCGGTTCTCCTGAGGGGGAGCCCCAATGCTCGAAAGTACAATATATAGACGCACTAAACCGTTTCGATCAATATATTGCTGATTTGAAATCGTTCTTAGGATTTATGCAAAATACTCTATTAAAAAGATCGCAGCCGGAGAGCATCAAGCATCTCTTCCAGGCTGCGATCTTTTGGTTTCTGTAGGAGGTAGAATCTCATTTATAACAAATTCCATTGTATCTTCATGAGTCATACCCTGTGATTATTGCGCACCCTCAGTAATGGCGATTTCTTTCTCCAGATTTTCTCTGGACAGATTGGCGGTCAAATAATCGAGTGTATTGGGCAGGACGAGGTGCAGATTGGATTTTTGACAAACACGGATTGTGCACTTGTCGACAACAAAATCAAAGACATGCCCGCCTCCGGTACGCTCGTCGTTAATAAAGTGCAAATGGAACCCGGCCACTCCAATTCCTTGAGCATATGCAGGTGTCCAAAACCCGGTAATTACGCCGGAAGCGTCGTTAAAAGTGAAGGTGGGCTGTGATTTGGTCGCTTCGATAAAAGGTTTGTAAGGCTTCACTTGGTGAGGCACGGTGCGTGTCTTCACTTCACGAAAAGTGCCATCCATACGGAAGGCGTAGAACAGATTACGACTTGGAAACAGCTTTAGCAGCAGGGCTTCCAGCTCTTCACGATGTATGGGATGGTCAATAGTATATGTGAAATCTTCGCGGAAAAAGGTGACAGTGGAAAAGGGAGTTGTCTCTTCCGGTTTTACACGATGGGCCGTACCGTCTGGAAGCAAGTGATAAAATTCGCCATCAAACGCAATCATCTCACCATTCAGTTGATCGAAGGTGCCGAGCCCGAAATCCCCGTGCTTTTGCAGTTCCTTGAAGGTAACGACTCCGTCATAAAGACCATCCAATAAAGCGAGCATGGTGGACGTTTGATAAATATCATGATCAGTTTTTTGCTTTGTTTCCAGTTCTGCAACGGTCATGGAAATACACTTCCTTTTGTGATTGGATGCATTTATTTTCTTTCTTTTTCATAAAAAATGTTAAACGCCATTCATTGTCACCAAGTCGTCACGTTTGGGCAACTGTGAAGTCAGTTTAACTGATTGGGCAGCAGTTTACGTCCCAGCTGGATATTATCCTGATAATCAATCGGAATATCGACGACCACGGGGCCATCGGTATGTAGTGCCTGTTGCAATACGCTTTCCAGTTCTTCAGGGGAATGCACACGCAATCCGGTTGCCCCGAAGCTTTCGGCATATTTTACGACATCCACATCTCCAAATTCTACGCCGGAGGTTCTGCCATATTTAATCCGTTGTTGAAAAGCGACCATGTCGTAGGTGCCGTCTCTCCATACGATGTGTACAAGTGGGGAGTTGAGACGTACGGCGGTTTCAAGCTCCATGGATGAGAAAAGAAATCCTCCGTCGCCGGAAATGGAAACGACTTTTTGACCAGGATTGACGAGAGTGGCAGCAATGCCCCAGGGAAGAGCTACACCCAGCGTCTGCATCCCGTTACTGAACAGAAGGCGACGCGGCTCATAGGATCGGAAATACCGGGCCATCCAAATGTAGTGGGAACCCACATCGCAGGTGACCGTGACATGATCATCAATCAGGCTGCGCAGAGTACGAATGAATTGTAATGGATGAACCAGATAGTCGTGCTTGCGGACAGGGGCGGCAGCTTGTTCGTTTAGATCGTGGCGGAGACGGTTCAGTTGGGCGCATGAGGTTTCAGACAGCTTTAATGCAGGCAATTCTTCTGCGAGACTGCGCACGATCAGAGCTATATTCCCGATCAGTTCGTAATCCGGTTGATAATCATGGTCGATATCCGCCTGATGATCATCCAGATGAATCAGGGTTCGGTTTGCAGGAATGTTCCAGTTTTTCGGATCGTATTCAATGGGGTCATAGCCAATGGTCAGCACCAAATCTGCGGCTCCAAGGAGCATGTCACCCGGCTGATTGTGGAACAAGCCCACTCGGCCCAAATAATGGTCCTCCAGTTCGCGCGAAATGGCTCCGGCAGCCTGGAAGGTTTCAACGACAGGCAGATCTGTGTTCTGAATGAGTGCGCGGATGGCTGCTGTAGCTTCGGGAGTGCTGGCTTTCATACCGAGTAAAAGAACGGGTAACTTGGCATGGCTGATTTGGCCTGCTACTTGTTTGATAAGTCCGGCTGGTGCGGTTCCAAGCTGTGGAAGGGAAAGCTTCTCAATGGCGGTTACTTCGGATGACGAAGTCAACACGTCCTGCGGTAGACTTACAAAGGTTGCTCCAGGCTGTGCTGAGGTCGCAATCCGAAATGCGTTGGTAATGGCTTCTGGCACACTATCGGGATGCTCCACTTCAACACTGTATTTGGTGATAGGCTCGAATAACCCGGCGCTATCCATGGATTGGTGGGTGCGCTTCAAACGCTCGGATCTTGGAACTGCACCAGCGAGAGCGACGATGGGATCACTTTCCGCATTTGCAGTGACAAGTCCTGTAGCCAAATTCGATGCACCGGGGCCGGAGGTTACGAGACATACGCCAGGTTTACCCGTTAGGCGACCGACGGCAGCTGCCATAAAGGCGGCATTTTGCTCGTGACGGCATACGATCAGCTCAGGGCCGCGTTCTTGCAGGACATCAAATACCGAGTCAATCTTGGCACCTGGAATACCAAAAATGTGTGTTACACCTTGTTTAATCAAGCAATCGACAACGAGGTCAGCTCCTTTTGTACCGGTTTTAGTATGGATAGCTTGCACTTTTGTGCTCAACGCGATCACCTCTTCTTTGGAATATGATAATGACTTACTTTCAATGTAAAACATTGGTTGTATATTACAATTATAATACATAAACTGGTATTTTCAAGAGAAATATTTTCTGAAAAAGATTGAAAATTTATAAAAACGTTTTCAAAGAGCGGTTCAAGAGGGAAAATCAAAAAAATGAATATAGAGTCTGTGCAAGCCGCGCTATAGTCTGAAAATAAAGTTGGACGGAGTAAACAGATCTGCTGAAGCTGAGGCCAGGTCTTTTTTTTGCTCCTTCTCATGATAAAAATCACTTTCCTCTGCAAAGGATAGCGGTTACAATATAATTGTTGTTAACGTAAACATTAAATTTAAGGAGAAGTAATCAAGGGTGATTCGACATACAGGTATCGTATTATAGCGGTTTGATCTGATATAATCAGGTAACCTGCTATGCGTCATTGAATGCTATTACTGGATAGCAGAAAGATCGAATTCATTTTTGTTCACGTTAACAATTATCAGGAAACATGATTATAGAAGGGATGAATGAGCCATGACCAAAGCATTTTTAGACGACAACTTTTTGTTGAGCAATCCGACTGCTGAAATTTTGTATCATCAGTACGCCAAGGATTTGCCGATTCTCGACTATCATTGTCATTTAAGTCCACAGGAAATTTACGAAAATAAAACGTTCAAAAACATTACGGAAGCATGGCTGTACGGGGATCATTACAAGTGGAGACTCATGCGGGCCAATGGAGTTGAAGAACGCCTGATTACCGGAGATGCGGAAGACTATGACAAATTTTTGGCTTGGGCCAAAACCGTACCTACACTGATCGGCAACCCGCTGTATCATTGGACGCATTTGGAGCTTCAGCGCTTTTTTGGTGTCCATGAGCTGTTGAACGAACAGAATGCGCCTGTAATTTGGGAAAAGGTGAACCAAAAGCTGCAAGGAAAGGGCTTTGGGGCACGTGATCTGATTGTGAATTCAAAGGTAACCGTTGTGTGCACTACCGATGATCCGACGGACCATCTCGAATATCATAAGCAAATCGGCAAGCTGGCTGATTTTCCGGTGGCTGTACTGCCAAGCTTCCGTCCGGACAAAGCGCTGGAGATTAATCGTGAGACATTCCAGCCCTGGGTGGCTCGATTGGGTGAAGTGAGCGGACTGGATGTTTCCGGTCTGGAAGGGTTTTTGAACGCGCTGGCGAGCCGGGTACGTCACTTCCATGCTGTCGGAGGACGGGTGTCCGATCATGCGCTGGATACAGTCGTTTATGAAGAAACGACACGTGAGGAAGCGGCAACGATATACAGCAAGGCGCTGGAGGAAGGTAATGTAACTCCATTAGAAGAAGCGAAATACAAATCGTACGTTCTGGTATTCCTTGGAAAACAGTATGCAGAGCATGGCTGGGCTATGCAGTACCATATTCACGCGCTGCGTAATAATAACACTGCCATGTTCCGGCGCTTGGGACCAGATACAGGCTATGATGCGGTTAATGACGGCTCCATCGCTCGTCCGCTGGCGGCATTGCTGGACGCACAGGAGCTGGCAGGTGGTCTGCCGCGAACTATTTTATATTCGCTCAACTCAGTTGATTATCCGGTGCTGGCAAGTCTTGCAGGCTGCTTCCAGTCCGGCGGAACAGCAGGGAAAATCCAGTTTGGCACTGCATGGTGGTATAACGATCATATCGAAGGCATGCAGGAGCAGATGAAGCTGCTGGCCAACTATGGAGTGCTGTCTCGCTTTATCGGTATGCTAACGGATTCTCGCAGCTTCCTATCCTACACACGGCACGAATATTTCCGCCGGATACTGTGTGATCTGATCGGAACGTGGGTACAAGAAGGCAAGGCGCCTGAGGATCTGGAGCTGCTTGGAGAGATGGTACAAAATATTAGCTACAACAATGCCAAGCAATATTTTAATTTCCCGACGGTGGTACACAGCAAGTGATGCTATACAGGATGAACTTGTAAATTCACATTTCAATAGATACCCTTGCCTGGAGTATGTTCAAGCTCCGGGTAAGGTGGATTGAAAACAGAATACGTATCCATTAAGAATGTGAAAGTAATCACAAAAAATAGAGGAGTGAGCAGGGTATGGGAGTGCCTATCGTTCAGGAGAGCATCCAAACTGACAACAAGACAGGTGAGCATATCAGCCTGAAAGAAAAGATTTCTTATGGTATGGGTGACTTTGGAAACGGATTCATGTTTGATCTGGGACAGTTGTACCTGTTGAAATTCTTTACGGATGTAGCAGGCGTTTCAGCAGGAGCAGCCGCAGGTATTTTTCTGGTCAGCAAGCTGTTTGCTGCCATCTGCGATCCTATTGTCGGGTCCTTTGTCGACTATCGCAAGCATATTGGTCCACGCGGGAAATTCAGACCCTTTCTTATCGTTGGAAGCGTCCTCCTTGCTATTCTTACGGTTCTTACCTTTATTTCGCCGAACATCTCACCAACGGGCAAGCTTATTTATGCCTATGCGTCCTATATGATCTGGGGAGTTGGGTATTCCATTGTGAATATTCCGTATGGTTCACTAGGGGCGGCTATTACGCAGGATACCATTCAACGTGCTTCATTATCTTCCTTCCGTCAGGCAGGCTCACTGGGAGCATTATTCGTAACCAGTGTCATCGTTATGCCGCTTATTTTACTGTTTCCCAACCATCATGTGGGATATCCTATTGTGATGGGAATCATGTCATTCATTGGTGTGATCGCTTTTATGATATGCTATCGGGGAACGAAGGAACGTATTGTTAGTCAGTCAAGTCCCAAGGAAAAACTCTCTTTTGGCGTGATCGTGCATACCTTTACGACCAACAAGCCTCTGTTGGTACTCGTGTTGATGACGATTTTTACCATATCCGCGTACAATATCAAGTCCGCGCTGCTGATCTATTTTGCCGAATATAATTTGGGGCATGTAGAATTAATGGCTTATATGAATTTTATTATTATTGGTTCGTCGTTGCTGGGTGTATTGTTCTTGCCCAAACTGGTGCGGCGCTTCGGTAAACGAAAAACAGCCATGCTTGGGATGCTGGTCAGTGTCATTGCCGACTCTATGAACTTCTTTATGCCATCGAATGTATATATTTTCACCATTCTAGCCAGTATTTCGTTCATTGGTATTAGTATTCCTAACGGGGTTACCTGGGCCTTTGTCTCCGATATCATTGATTATGGTGAATGGTCATCCGGGGAGCGGAAAGAAGGGATTACTTACTCGCTGTTTAATTTTTCACGCAAATTGGCTCAATCCTTATCCGGCTTTCTTTCCGGTATCGGGCTGGCGTTTATCGGGTATGTCCCGAATGTGGTTCAAACCTCTGGAACGCTGCTCGGAATTAAGGCGCTGCTGTGTCTCTATCCTGCTGTTGCCCTGCTCATTGCCATGCTGGTAATCGGTAAAATGTACAAGCTGACAGACAGCAGACATGCAGAAATGGTTCAAGAGCTACAGCGTCGACATGCTGATAACCGCGTATAATTTGTGAAAGTCTTCTTTTCCGGGCGGCTCTTGTGGTATGGTGGGTATATAATTTTTTAGAGCCTCAATAAAGAAAGGATACGTATTATGGCAGCTACCATTAAAGACATTGCCAAATTGGCGAATGTTTCCCATACGACCGTCTCCCGGGCGCTCAACAACAGCCCCTTGATCAAAGAAGATACCAAACGCAAAATTATGGAGCTGGCGGAGCAACTCAATTACATTCCGAATTTTAACGCCAAAAGCCTTGTCCTCCAGCGCTCGCATACGATTGGTCTGTTTTTCACCAGTATTTCAGAAGGCACAAGCTCCAGCTTTTTTGCAGACACCATCCGTGGAGTGAATCATGTCATTGGGGTGGATTACAATCTGTTTGTGCGAGGGATTGACGATTACGCCGATTTTTCGGCCATTCACCGCAAGCGTTTTGATGGCATCATCCTGATGAGTCAGAGCGAGGCGGACAACCCGTTTATTTATCATGTGCTTGGTCAGGGCATTCCGCTCGTCGTGCTGAATCGGCAGGTGTCAGGAGCAGGCATTGTGAATGTCATTTCGAACGATAAGGAAGGGTCTTATGAGGCCGTTTCCTTTCTCATTGAAAGCGGGCATGAGCGCATCGCGATCATTGAAGGGGTAGAAGGCTTTAAGTCCACCCAGCAACGGCGAGAGGGTTTCATGAATGCGCTGATTGACAGTGGCAAGCCGATTCGGCACGAATATATTATGCATGGCCATTATGACACCGAAAGCGGAAGCCAGGCGATGAAGCAGTTGCTTTCCCTGAAGGAACCGCCCACGGCGGTGTTTTGCTCTAACGATGATATGGCTATCGGGGCGATGAACGCCGTATTCGAGCACGGCTTAAAAGTACCAGACGATGTCTCGGTCATTGGATTTGACGATATTGGCTTTTCGATGTATACGACCCCGCCGTTAACGACGGTCAAAAGACCGATTGAGCAGATTAGCGCTCGTGGAGCCGCATGTATTTTGGAAAGGGTCCAGTCACCGTTGAACGAGGGCGAGCTTATATTTATGGAAACCGCGCTCATGAAGCGGAAATCGACAGCAGACAGGCAACGTTAAACTTGATGATGTTGGAAAAAAGCGAACCCAAAAGGATAGGTTCAGTGCATAACGCGCTGTTCCTGTCCTTTTTTTGTTAAAATATGTGCGAGTGTGGCAGCTTTATCGTAAAAGATTTGTTTTCGCCAGTTCAACAATTTCGTCACCGCGCCCGTTCAGCACAGCTTTCATCATCCATAACGTAAAGCCTTCAGCCTGTTTGAGATTAATCTTGGGCGGCATGGATAGCTCCTGACGATTGACCACTACATCCACGACTACAGGGCCAATGTGAGCCAATGCCTGTTGAATCGCGTCCTCCAACATCGCCGGATCTTCGACTCGAATTCCCTTGAGACCCATAGCTTCCGCCACAGCGCCAAAATCAGGATTCACCAGCTCGGTGCCATTTTCCAGAAAACCGGCTGCTTTCATTTCCAGCTCAACAAAACCGAGGGCGCCATTATTGAAAACAATGACTTTTACAGGTAACTGATGCTGTTTCAGGGTAAGCAGATCGCCCATCAGCATCGTCAGTCCGCCATCGCCAGAAAGAGCAATAACCTGGCGGTCAGGCTCAGTGGCTTGTGCCCCAATCGCTTGCGGCAATGCACTTGCCATCGTTCCATGATTGAAGGAGCCGATAAGTCGGCGTTGACCGTTCATTTGCAAATAACGTGCTGCCCATACAGTGGGAGTACCAACATCACAGGTGAAAATGGCATTTTCATGCGCGGCGTCACTGACGACCTTGGTGAGATATTGGGGATGGATTGGTGTATGACCCGGTTTACCAACCGCTAGCTCATCCAACTCCTGACGCACCTTGGTATAGCGGGAGACGGTTTTTTCCAAATGCTTGGAATCATGCTCTGTCGTTAAATGAGGAAGCAGTATTTCCGACGTTACTTTTACATCCCCGCACAGCCCATACGTTAAGGGAGTGCGTCTGCCGAGGTGGGCAGGCTCAATATCCACTTGCAGCACAACTGCATTTTCGGGATAAAATTGTCTGTAGGGAAAGTCTGTTCCGAGCATAAGCAGGACGTCACAATCCATCATCGCATGGTATCCGGAAGAATACCCGATCAGCCCCGTTAGGCCTGCATAATAAGGATTGTTATACTCCAGATATTCCTTGCCCCGAAGGGCAACTACCATAGGGGATTTCAGCTTGTTGCACAGTTGCATGAGCAATTCGTGGGATTTCGCACAGCCGGAGCCGCATAACAAAGTGATTCGTTTGCCTTGATTCAGATACTCGGCCAGCCGGGAAATTTCCGAAGCTGATGGATGCACCACAGGTGTAGTGGGATGGTAGACATGTTCAGGAATAGGCGCCTTTTCTGCTGCTAAAGCGGCCACATCGCCGGGAAGAACAATGACAGAGACACCTGAACGTGAAACCGCCTGTTGTATAGCCATTGTAACGGTTCTTGGAATTTGTCGTGGAGTTGTAATGACTTCACAGAAGTGGCTGCATTCCCCGAAAAGATGCTCGGGATGTGTAGCTTGGAAATATTCGCTTCCAATTTCGTCGCTTGGAATATGGGCCGCAATAGCGAGTACAGGTACCCGATTGCGGTGACAATCATATAATCCGTTAATAAGATGCAGATTTCCGGGACCACTGCTACCGGCACATACTGCAATGCTGCCGCTTAGATCAGCATCTGCCCCGGCTGCAAAGGCAGCCACTTCTTCGTGCCGTACATGAATCCATTCAATTTGACCGTCACTGCGAATGGAATCGACCATATTATTTAAGGAATCTCCAACGATACCATAAATTCGCTTGACCCCAGCATTGACTAAAACCTCTACAATGGTATCTGCGATTGTCTTCATAGATGTTCCTCCTGCCTAGTAAGTAATGTTATCCTGCCCGTGCTATCTTGCATCTATTCTAATAAGCCTTAACCGCCTTGGTTCAGGTGCGAAACAACAGGAAGATAGTCATAGCTCCGCGAATAGTTGCATAATTTCATATGTTAACGTGTTCATATTATTGTCATTAATATTTCAAAAAACCAAAAATATTGAGAAAACTGTTTTGTTAACGTGTGCATTGTGATAGAATATGATTGAAATCATTAAGGTAATTATGGGAGGTTACTCCGGATGAAACAAGTAGATGAACTAGACCAACTAAACAGAAAAAACTTTATCGTAACAGAGCCGCATCCTGAGAGGGTGCTGCAATTTGGGGAAGGGAATTTCCTGCGTGCTTTTGTAGATTGGCAATTTGACAAAATGAATAAGCTAGCCGATTGGAATACGGGTGTTGTCGTGGTACAGCCGCAGGCAGGAGGTCTCGTAGAGAAGCTTAATGAGCAGGATGGTCTGTACACGGTTATTCTCGAAGGGATAAAAGACGGGCAGGCCGTGAAGGAGCATACCTTGGTGGAATGCGTCACCCGCGGGCTTAACCCTTACGGCTCAGATTGGTCAGAATATGAGGCGTTGTCTCAAAAACCGGAGCTGCGCTTTGTCGTATCGAACACGACGGAGGCAGGAATTGCTTACGTGCCGGAGGATCGGCTGGAAGATCGCCCGCAAAAGAGCTTTCCAGGTAAGCTGGCTGCTTTGCTGTATAAGCGCTTTCAATTTTTTAATGGAGATCCAGACAAGGGCCTGGTTATCATTCCATGCGAGCTGATCGACCGCAATGGAGATGCGCTCAAGGAAATTGTATTGAAGTATGCAGATCAGTGGAAGCTTGGTGCTGAGTTTACAGCCTGGCTGGAGAAAGCGAATACGTTCTGTAACAGCCTCGTGGATCGGATTGTGCCGGGTTATCCCAAGGACCGGATCACAGAGATTCAAGCAGAGTTGGGTTATGAGGACAGTCTGGTCGTTGTCGGTGAACAGTATCACCTGTGGGTCATCGAAGGACCACAATGGCTCAAGGAAGAATTGCCTGCTCATCTGGCTGGACTGAACGTACTGATTGTCGACGATATGGCGCCATACCGTACACGCAAGGTGCGTATTTTGAACGGGGCACATACGGCGCTCACACCTGTCGCTTATTTATATGGCTTGGATACGGTAGGGCAGGCGGTCGAGCATGATGTCGTGGGTGCTTTTATTCAGTCACTTATTCGGGAAGAAGTGATTCCAACACTGGATTCGCCAGCAGCGGAATTGAATGTATACGCCGATGATGTCATTGAACGGTTTCATAATCCGTATGTGAGTCATTATGTTATGAGCATTGCACTGAATTCGATATCCAAGTTCAAGACGCGTAATTTGCCTTCCCTGCTTCAATATGTAGAGCAGCATAAGGCATTACCTGTCAAAACAGTATTTTCGCTGGCGTCCTTATTCATATTTTACCGGGGAAAGAGAGACGGCGAACCGATTGCTTTGGCAGACGAAGCGGAAGTGTTGACCGCGTTTGGCGAGCTGTGGAGCGGATATGACGGAACACTTGCCGGAGCGAAGCAATTCACGGCACAGATACTGGGCAAGCAGACCTGGTGGGGGCAAGACCTGAACCAGATTGCAGGATTGGCTGAACAGACGGCACAGCATGTGTATGAGATTACAAGCAGGGGAATGAAGGAGACGCTGGATTCTCTAACCGGGAACAGCGTGCCCAGAGCATAAGCAAGGAGGGGACTGAAATGCTGGAATTCATTCAAATTCATGATCAAGATAACGTGGCTGTCGCTTTGCGCGATTACAAGCAGGGCGAGACGCTGGCGTGGGGAGCGAAAGCAGAACAGCGTGTAGAACTGGCTGAGGATGTGGCGCGTGGGCATAAAATTGCATTGCAGGACATTCCCGAAGGTGGAAATGTGCTGAAATACGGATATCCGATTGGCCATGCCATTCAGCCCATTCAGGCAGGGCAGCATGTGCATACGCATAATACAAAGACGAATCTGACGGGCGTGGAGGAATATACTTACAAGCCTAAGCCAGCGCCTCATTTATATGAACAGGAGAGTCGCACATTTCAGGGGTATCGACGAAAGGACGGTCGCGTGGGCATTCGCAATGAGTTGTGGATTGTGCCAACGGTCGGTTGTGTGAACGGGATTGCCGAGCTTATTTTAAATCGTTTCAAGCAGGAAGCGGGCGATATTTCGCCTTTTGAAAATGCACTTGTGCTCAAGCATAACTATGGTTGTTCCCAGTTGGGAGACGATCATGCATATACGCGCACGATCTTGATCGATGCGGTGAAGCATTCCAATGCGGGTGGGGTGCTGGTTCTTGGCTTAGGCTGCGAGAACAATGAAATGAAGGAGTTTAAGGAAGCCATCGGGGAATATGACCCGGAACGGGTAAAGTTTTTGCTTTCCCAGGAAGTATCGGATGAAGTGGAGGAAGGAGTACGGTTGCTTCATGAAATTTATGCGGCTGTGCAGGAAGACCGGCGGGAGCCAGTACCTTTAGCTGAGCTGAATATCGGGCTGAAATGCGGCGGCTCTGACGGCTTGTCCGGTATTACCGCCAATCCGCTGCTCGGCCGGCTGTCGGATTATATGGCTGCGCAGGGCGGCACGACGGTACTCACTGAGGTGCCGGAAATGTTCGGCGCGGAGACGATTCTCATGGAACGTGCGGCAGACGAGGAGGTATTCGGCAAAATCGTGCATCTGATTAACGATTTCAAGCAATATTTTCTGGATTACAAGCAGCCGGTATACGAAAATCCGTCACCAGGTAACAAAGCAGGGGGCATCACGACACTGGAGGATAAATCGCTGGGCTGTACGCAAAAATCCGGCTCTTCCACGGTCACCGATGTTATTCAGTACGGGGAGCTTCTCAAAACCAAGGGACTCAACCTGCTCAGCGCACCGGGGAATGATCTGGTTGCTTCTTCGGCGCTTGCGGCAGCGGGCTGCCAGCTCGTTATTTTCACAACTGGACGCGGTACGCCTTTTGGTTCCTTCGTTCCGACAATGAAGGTTTCGACCAACTCGCCGCTGTATAAGGCCAAACCCCATTGGATCGACTATAACGCCGGTTCACTGGTGGAGGATGTTAGTATGGAGGATGCGCTCCGCAGCTTTGTGGATTACATTGTCGATGTAGCCAGCGGAACCTGGGTGAACAACGAGAAGAACAATTTCAGAGAGCTGGCTATTTTTAAAAACGGTGTTACGTTGTAAAGGATTACAACGAATGGGGAGGCGGAAGAATTCCGTCTCCCTTTTGGAAAACAACAAATGAACGATTGAAGCCCACCAAATCCTTAAATCCCATTTACCTCTGCGTAAATGGGATTTTTTCTCATAAAAAGCTTGCGGCATAGTTGGTTTTATGATATAACTTAATTAAGTGTTAATTACGTAATTAAGTTATTTTATGAGTCATATTCAATAATTCTTTGGTTTGGCGAGCTTTCTATTTTGTGAATATGAAAAGTCGGACAAGGAGGTGGGGAGGGTGGATGAACTTGTTCACTCCGACATCACAGATTTAGATACACTTGTTAATATGATTAAGCTGTCATTTTCGTTTAACGATGGAGCCAATATGATTGCATTATGTGACCATCTGTACCACCGTGCCAGCCAGAAGTATCAGGTGTTACAGTTCTACAAAGCGCACAAGAAACCCGTACAACCCATACATACCAAACGTCCACTAGTATATTACTATGGATACAGTCATCTGATGAAAGGAATGGCCTTCCAGAAACAGGGCAAATATGATGAAGCCCGAGATTGCATCGAAAAGTATGCGGAATTGGGCTGGTTTAATGGTCTTGATCCTCACGGTGAAGCGGAGGTCGAATATTATCGCCATGCTGCCAAAGCCAATCTGTATGCCCTTGATATTTTGTCAGGCTGTTTGGAAGTGTTGCAGGAGTATATTCAATTTCTTCAGGACAATCCGGAGGAGCTGTTACCGGGGCTTCTTTCCATCGTGGAAGGGGCAACCAGGCAAGACTATTCTTTAGAGACTGTGCTTGAGCCCTTTGCTGAACAAATTGACGATTTCAAATATCTCGAAGAGCCTGTGAATGTGTCTTATTATTTTCGCTTCTGCTATCAACTGTCTCTCTATTACATCAAGCAGCAGCAGTTCACGGTTGCACTGGACTATATTCTGCAATCCCTCATGCTGTCAGATACCCTGGGTATGGAACATGAGCATGAGTTCAGGAAGTGTACCGCCATATTTGAGATTTTCAGATCCCAAGCAACGGCAACACAGCAAGACCAATATATAACTATTTTAAAAGGAGTGTTAAAGGATGAAAAAATTGATTTCACAGCCTCTGTCGCTCAGTCTGTTTAGCTTGCTGGTGTTTGTTACAGGTCATGACCTCATTTCTGTGTTTTATCATGGAGCAAATCATTAATTTGGACAGAACTAAGTAGAAAAGAAGTTCTCCAGCAAGTAGATATTTGATGTAAAAGTATGCCAAATAAGCAAGTAAGCTCATTAGGAATCGGGCTTGCTTGCTATTTGGCGTCGTTATATGAACATTAAGCAGTTGTAGACTTATGCAGAGCACCCTGCTCTGATGGATGCAATGAAATTTTCAACTGCTGGTAGGCCGGGAATGTTTCTTCCAAAAGGTACGGTGCACTTTTGAATGCCGCATCCAATGCCCGTAGAAAAGAACCGACGAACTGCTCTGGAGAAAAGTAAATGCTTTGCCCGATCATATGAATGTGATGCTCATTATGATCCCGGTTGCTCACCGAAAGCAATAATCCCTTACCCTGAAAACCCGTTTCGATCGCACGTACTTTATTTATGCTTGAGAGCAGCATTTCTGTTTTTAACGCGCGGCCCCGTTCCTCTATAAACACGGAAATTAGGCGTTTATCCGTCACGATCATAATTTGGTTCCCCCGAAACGTATGGGTAATATGCCCAAAATCTTTATACACGCCAATCGTCTGCTCTTGGGGAGAGATGATCCCCAAACGTACAAACTCAGCCAAGTCGGCGGCATCAGGCTCCTGATGATTTTTAATCCGTTTCTTGATACTGAACTGAAGGGTCAGAATACCAAAGATGGCTACGACAAAAAGGACCAGCCCGCCGCTAAGCACAGTGAAATTCAGGACAATAAGAACTCCTAGCAAGCATTGCACCCAGGTGATATAACGCAACTTTTGCTGAACGGTACGACGATAGTAGCGGAAGCGTTTTCCCGGTTGATATTCCACAGAAAATTTCGTCATCCCGCGCATAAGCGTTAAGCTATAGATACATAAAATAGTAGCTCCAACTGTAATGAGAGCCAAGAGCCACTCTTGAGCAACTATGCCAATGAGGGCGCACAGCCCGCACAGGATGATCCCCGCCCAGCAGGCAACTCTTTTAATGCGAATCTGTTTTTGAATCGAACGAACTAATTCATCCATTTTTCTTAATCCTCCTGATCTAGATGTATAGGTAATGTTTGGAATAACATGTGGTCTTATCGTATCATTGGATAGTCTTTTTCGTAAATCAGAAAGAAGATGGCGGAAAACTTCACTGCCTTTTTACCCTTATCCTGATATAATAAAAATAAGTATAACCATGCCTTCAAACAGAGTTTTTTACACGAATTAGATGAATGGCCGGACGGAAGGGGAGAGCATATGGTTATTTATGAAACGGACCAAGCTTATATGATGACGACGCAGCATGACCATGCCCATATTTCAGGGGAGCTGGCTTTACAGTGGGAAGAAAGTGCCTTTAAGAATCGACGGCATAAGCAGGATTTTGTATATGCTGCTCGGGAGCATGACCGGGGGTGGATTGAGTTGGACGCCGCTCCTTTCTGGAATGATCAGGTATCTGCACCCTATACATTTATTGATTTTCCACTCCATCCACGTTTTGTGTTCTATCGTCTCGGGATTGATGAAGTCGAGCAAGTGAATTCCTATGCCGCGCTGCTATGCAGCCTGATGTACAAGGAGCTAGTCGGACGGACCGAGCATAAGGATGCTCAGGACAAGCAAGTGACGCGTGCTTATCTGGAGGCAGAGGAACAGCGTCGGGGCAGGCTCAAACAGGAGATGTCATTTGGTGTAACCTTTGACCATCAGGTGCGGACGGATGTACGCAGAATGTTGTTCTGCGACGAATTGAGTCTGTTTCTGTGCAGTCGGGAGCCGGGTACACCTGCCGCAGATTATGAATGGTTCGCTAACGGCTTAAGCTTTCCGGCGGTTCGCCATGAATGCGGGAGAGTCCGGGCTGAGTGGCTGTCGGATCAGGCTGTTGGCCTTTCCTATTTCCCTTTTACAGGCAAGGTGAGAATAACCCATACCTTCAAAAAGGTAGATAAAGAGCAAATTCGTACAACAGGTCTTTTACAGGCCTACCGATCCTCCGAATGGACGCATCGAACCTTTACCGTCGAACATATAATGGAAGTAGAAGAACATCAGGAGAATGCCTGACCGTCTTCAAATACTGCTTCGAACGGACATTTTGTTCATGGAGGCAGAGGAAGTCAGAGCAGAGCCCCCCTGAATGACTATTCAGAGAGGCTCTCTTTTTTCTTGGATTAAAGCTTTACCATTTTGTAGATGTTCTCGCGCGCCCCTTTATTTTTCATCAGATATGCAACACCCATTCCCAATGCAGCTGCCACCCATTTTTTATTCTTCATGATTCATGCCTCCTTATGCTCGTGTTGTCATACACTTACGATTTAAAATCATCCAAAATGTGAAATGATGAACGGGATTTCACGATTTAGTGCTTCATTGCGCCCGTTCCGCATAACTATGATTTTACCCTTTCCATCAAATCTTACCCGTTCCTTCGGCCATGAAACGATTACGACTGCCTATTCACGTTTAATGGATATTATCAAGTATCCTGCCGCAATGGCTTCAGAGGCACATGACAGGGAGGTCTTTGTTATGCGAAAGAAGGAAGTAGTGGCCATGCTGCTCGCTGGCGGACAAGGCAAAAGACTCAAAGGACTGACCCGAACACTTGCCAAACCGGCTGTATTTTTTGGAGGAACCTATCGCATCATTGATTTTCCCCTCAGCAATTGCACTCATTCCGGTATTGATACTGTAGGGGTGCTGACCCAATATGAGCCGCTGGTGCTTCATTCCTATATCGGTGTCGGCAGCGACTGGGATTTGGATCGCCTGAACGGAGGAGTTTTTGTTTTGCCCCCGCATGAAAAGGAAAATGGAAACAATTGG
Organism: Paenibacillus sp. NRS-1781; assembly: GCF_050467745.1. Lineage (NCBI taxonomy): Bacteria > Bacillati > Bacillota > Bacilli > Caryophanales > Paenibacillaceae > Paenibacillus > Paenibacillus sp. NRS-1781. Next base: position 137,374 of record NZ_JBITPI010000016.1, on the reverse strand, counting down.
TATCGAGGTACGGCGGATGCTATTTATCGGAATCTGCATTTTTTGGATCAGTACGACCCGGAGCATGTACTCATTTTGTCAGGAGATCACATTTATAAAATGGATTACAGTCGCATGCTCGACTATCACAAGGAAAAGGGAGCAGACTGCACCATTTCCGTCATTGACGTCACAATTCAGGAAGCCAAACGATTCGGGATTCTGAACGCCGATGATAATCTGAAAATATACGACTTTGAGGAAAAGCCGGAACAGCCGAAAAGCACGCTGGCCTCTATGGGCATTTATTTGTTCAAATGGGAGGTGTTGCGCGAATATCTGCTGGAGAGCGCGAGCGATTCTGAATCCTCGCATGATTTTGGCAAGGATATCATTCCGTTGCTGCTACAGCATGGGCGGTCGCTGTATGCGTACCCGTTTGCCGGATACTGGAAGGATGTAGGCACCATTCAAAGCTTGTGGGAGTCCAATATGGATCTGCTGGCTCAGGACCCGCCGCTGAACCTAAATGACTCTTTCTGGCGCATCTATACCCGTAGTCCTAATCAACCGGCTCAGTATATCACCCAACGAGCGATTCTGAAAAACAGCATTGTGAATGAAGGCTGCGTGGTGGATGGAGAGGTCAGACATTCTGTGCTATTTTATGGAGTTGAAGTAGGTGAAGGGAGTGTTATTACCGATTCTGTCATTATGCCGAACGTCAAAATTGGCCGCAATGTACGTATTCACCGGGCCATTGTGAGCGAAAACATAACCATTGAAGACAACACGGTCATCGGATCTGAGGGCAGCTCGGATGAAGTTATTTTGTTCGATCAGGAAAGCCAGCTTCATGCACGAATATAACCCGGATAAGGACGGTGTCCGCTATGAGCCGACTCATTGGAGTCATCAACCTGGATCACGAACTGGATCAGTTGAAGGAATTGACCTATTTCCGGTGTGGGGCCGCAGTTCCCTTTGCCAGTCGATATCGGCTCATTGATTTTACCTTATCCAATATGATGCATGCAGGGGTGCATGATATTGCACTGTTCATCCGCCGCAAATACCGATCGCTGCTGGATCATCTGGGTGAAGGTCGGCCTTGGGATTTGGACCGCAGACGGGGCGGACTGTTTATTTTGCCACCGGACTGGAATGATCCTACGGATGCATCCCTTGGAGATTTGCAGCATGTACACAACAATCTGGACTTTTTTCATCGCTCATCAGGTCAGACGATTGTTCACGCCGGAACCCAGCATGTCAACAAGGTTGATATTGAGGATGTAGCCCGTTACCATCGGGAGAAGAATGCGGACGTCACCCTTGTGTACAAATCCATAGAACGGCTCGAATCTGAGCACGCTCCGTGTGTTCGGCTGGAGATTGACGAGGACGGACGGGTGACAGGCATCCATAAGGAGCAGGATCATCATAATATTTATCTGGAAATTTTCGTCATGGACAAAAGCCTGTATCTTGATCAGGTAAAGCATTGCATTGCTCATCAGGATAACCATTTTTTTCGGGATGCTATTCAAAAAAATCCAAGCGGTCTGCGCATTTATGCATATCCCTATGAAGGCTATCATGCAGTGATTAATTCCATTGAGAGTTACTATAAAAACAGCATGAAGCTGCTGGATCAGCAGCAGTATCAAGCACTGTTCCAGAACCAGCCGGTGCATACGAAGATCAAATATGAAGCTCCGACCCGATACACAGACAGCGCTGAGGTGGATCATTCGCTTATTGCCAATGGCTGCACGATTGGGGGGAAGGTTGAGAACAGCATCCTTTTTCGCGGGGTACGGGTGGAGGAGGGCGCACGCGTAAGCAACTCGATCATTATGCAAAAATGTGTCATCCGTAAAGGCGCAGTGGTGGAAAATGTGATTTTGGATAAGGATGTGCAGCTTTCACCGCATCGTACCTTGATTGGAGATACCAGAGTTCCCTATGTCATTGCCAAAAATAGTGTGATTTAAAAGTATGCTTGAGCATTTAAAACGGAAATAACAGGAGGGCACACCTTTGTTCAGCAATAAGGAAGCATTTAAGCAGGCTTTTCGAGAGCAACTGGTCGGAAGGCTGGGCAAGCCGATGCAGGAAGCTCAGGCAGAAGGTGTATACAAGGTTTTGGGCGGTATGATTCGCGAACAAGTCGGCAAGAACTGGGCGGAAACGAACCAAGCCTATAAAGAAGGACAAGAGAAGCAGGTCTATTACTTTTCACTGGAGTTTTTGATAGGCCGTCTGCTGGGCAACAATATGCTGAATTTGGGCGTGCTGGATATGGTCCAGCAGGCACTGGGAGAGCTGGGCTGGGATCTGGAAGAGATTGAAGAGCAGGAGGCAGACGCGGGGCTGGGTAATGGCGGTCTTGGCCGTCTGGCTGCTTGTTTCATGGATTCGCTGGCATCCCTTGGCTACGCAGGACATGGCTGTGGCATCCGTTATAAGTATGGTCTGTTCGAGCAGCGCATTGTGGATGGAAATCAGGTGGAGCTGCCGGATTATTGGCTGCAAAAAGGAAATGTATGGGAGGAGCGTCGCCCTGACAAGAAGGTCGAGGTTCAGTTCTGGGGCCGTGTGGAAACTCGGTCGGTGGACGGTCGGCTTGTATTTGAGACACAGGATGCGGAGACGGTCTGGGCCGTTCCGTACGATATTCCACTGGTGGGCTACGGACATGCGCAGGTGAATACGCTGCGGATCTGGAGCGCGGAATCAGCGCTTGATCCTGTTCGAGGGCCGATTCGAGGCGAGGGCGGCTACTATCGCTTTCTCGACTATAATCGTTCGGTGGAATCCATTTCGGCGTTCCTGTACCCTGACGATTCGAATTATGAGGGCAAGCTGCTTCGCTTGAAGCAGCAGTATTTCCTGTGCTCGGCTGGCTTGCAAAGTATTTTGCGGACGTTTGAGAAGCTTCGGTTGCCATACAGCCAGTTGCCCGACAAAATAGCGCTGCATATTAATGATACACATCCGACGCTCGTTATACCGGAGCTTATGCGTATTTTGATGGACGTGAAGGGCTTGGGCTGGGACGAAGCGTGGGATATTACGACGCGGACGGTTTCATATACGAATCACACGATATTGAGCGAGGCGCTGGAGCAATGGCCTGTCAATATGGTGCGGGAGCTGCTTCCGCGTGTTTCCCTGATCATTGAAGAAATGAACAAGCGCTATTGTGCTATGCTGCTGGAGCGTTATCCGGGTCAGGACATTAAAATTGGCGAAATGGCAATTATTCATGGTGAACAAATTCGTATGGCCCATCTGGCAATTGTCGGCAGCCACAGTGTTAACGGGGTGGCTGCGCTACACACACAAATTTTGAAGGAGCGGGAAATGAAGCCGTTCCACGAGCTGTACCCTGGCCGTTTTAACAATAAAACGAACGGGATCGCCCATCGCCGCTGGCTCATGCACGCGAATCCCGAGCTGGCAAGCTTGTATGATGAAACGATAGGCACACGCTGGAGAACCCGTCCACGCGAGTTGATCGACCTGCTTCGTTATAGCGGGGACGAGTCGTTCAAGGAACAGATACAGGTGATTAAGCGAAATAATAAAGTCCGGCTTGCCGAGCATGTTTTTGCGAAACAGGGCGTGCGACTGGATACGTCCTCGATTTTTGATGTACAGGTCAAACGACTGCATGGCTATAAGCGACAGCTGCTTAATATTTTGCATGTGATGCACATATACAATCAGCTCAAGCATAATCCTTCCCTGGAGGTGGTGCCGCGCACGTTTGTTTTTGGAGCTAAAGCTGCTCCCGGCTATTATCTTGCCAAGCAGACGATTAAGCTCATTAACAACGTGGCGGACACGATCAATCGGGATGTGGATGTCAGGGACAAGCTGAAAGTCGTTTTTCTGGAAAATTACTCGGTTTCACTGGCGGAGCTGATTATTCCTGCGGCAGATGTCAGCGAGCAAATTTCCACGGCAGGCAAGGAAGCTTCAGGCACCGGGAACATGAAATTTATGATGAATGGTGCACTCACTCTTGGTACGCTGGACGGAGCCAATGTAGAAATGCATGAAATGGTGGGCAATGACAACATGTTCATTTTCGGACTGAAGGTGGATCAGATCGAGGCGTATTACCGGGACGGACAGTATTCAGCGCGCAAAACAGCCAACAGCGACGAACGACTGCGTGAAGTGCTGGACCAACTGGTGAATGATGCTCCTTTTACGCGGCATGAACGGGAATTTGAGGCTATTTATCAATCCCTGATTGATCACAATGACGAATACTTTGTGCTCAAGGATTTTGCGGCGTATGTAGAAGCTCAGGTGTATATCGAGCAGGTGTACCAGAATCCGTCTGAGTGGACGCGGCGTACTATTGTAAACATGTCACATGCTGGCAAGTTTTCCAGTGATTTCACTATTCAGCAGTATGCAGACGATATTTGGAACATTGTACCTCTCCAAAACGATATCAACAAGCAAATCTTGTCCTAAAACGGCGAAACAGGCGGAATGACATTGCTTTTCGAACGCTGAGGGTTATAATGACAGTATAGACATAAGTAAGGATGGGTAGCTGTAACCTCATTCCTGAACTTGAATTGTACTGTTAAAGGGGTCCTCCTATTGATAAAGCTCAATCCGAACAGGCTCATACCTAAGCAATCAAAGAAGAAATATAATATGTTTCAAAATATATGGCGGGCGATTCGCCTGAATTTTATCAAGCTGCTGCGTGCGCCGGGTGGAGTGAAGAAAATTTCTCTTGGCTTTGCCATCGGCTTTGCTCTGGAGATGATTGTTATCTCCACGGCTTCCCTGGTGTATCTCGTGTTTTACCCGGTTGTTCGGCTGTCTGGCGGCTCGTTGCCTGCGGCAATTGTGGGCAATGTTGTAGGCAAGCTGACCTTTTTGCCAATTGTTCTGATGCCGTTCGCCAAGCAATTGGGCGCTTGGATTTATCCGTCCCATTACCCGGTACATGTACGGGGAGGCAGGCTCCATGAGCATTCCTTTATGGAGCTGTTTCATGGCAATTGGTCTGTATTTAGAGACTTGCTGCATGGAGGACTGCACATTTTGATTGGCATGTCGATTTTCGGTGTGGTGCTCGGGGTTATCTCGTATTTTGTCATTCAAGTTCTGTATAACCGTTCGCTGCACAAACGGCTGGAAAAGCGGAAATTGCGTCATGGCGCAGCCTTTTCAGCGGCCAGACTGTTGAAAAACGGATAGTGTAGCGAGGAAGAAGCTCCTTAAGCCTATGAACTAGGTCTGAGGGGCTTCTTTTGGTTTGTTAGTGATGGGAGAGGGAATGACATGAACGTGTTTGCCAGGATCACGGCCAATGAACGAGGAGTGGTAAGGCTAAAAAGGTTAGAGAGAACAAGGCGAGTTTTCAGGGTTAAACGCTTTGTTAAAAATAAATTATTGTATCGGTTTCAATGATTGAACCTCGGATTCAGATAATCCGCTCGCTTTGGAAATAACTTCAATTTCAATACCTAAAGATAGCATGTTACTTGCGATTTCAACAGCTTTTTGACGCTCGCCTTTAGCCAAACCTACTTCTAGCCCCTTTTTCAGACCTTTTTCCGTGGCCCACTCAATCATGGAAGCTTCGTCATGAAGGTATTTTTGACGTTCCTCGTACAAACGCCGCGCTTCCCGATCCTGACTTAGGAACTCAAGTGTATCCATCGCTTTTTTTAAAGTTGGTTCATTCACGGTAAGCACCTCCCAGTTGGATTTGAATATTGATAGTGACACATTTTTTGAGTTCTTTATAGGTTTGACGTTCTTGTAACTGACCTGAATATCTTTTACTCCAGTAAAACAGAGTTCGTTTTTCAATATCATATTTATTAAATAGCTGCATTTCCACGTTAATATGCTTGCCTGTTGCCGTTTTGGCCCAAATGTCAAAAATGGATTGCTTATCAAGTGGAGCATCTTTATCCGTATAAGGATTCAGCAAAATGATTTCAGTTAATGGCGACTCGCCTGACTCCGCGAAAGTATGATTGAGAAAAGCCAAGAGTACATCTTTATTGTCTTCACTGCCAAAAATACGTTTAAACACAAAGTCATTTCGTGGGTCCAGTAGCTCGCTCATTCAAGATCATCTCCATTCCCATTTATTATATCAAGTACCCCGCATATTATTGAAGGAGAGCTTGTGAGTATGCACACAATAATTGGCTTCATTCGTTCGAATCGTTTACAATACGTGTGCATACAACACTGGACTACAGGTTAATGTACATACAAGGAGTGGTGAAGTTGCGGAAGATATGGCAAATCTACTTAACAGACTGGAAAAATGTATTTAAAGTATCAACCGGGACTTTATTGGTCATTGGTATTATTCTTTTGCCTTCCGTCTATGCATGGGTAAATTTGAAAGCAATGTGGGATCCTTATGCAAATACATCTGGTATTAAAATTGCAGTAACGAGTCAGGATCAGGGTGCTGAGGTAAACGGGAAGAAGCTTAATATCGGTGACGAGGTTTTGCATAACCTTCAAAATAACAAGAAACTGGGCTGGACCTTTGTCAACGAAGCAGAAGCGCGAAAAGGTGTGCTGAACGGAGATTATTACGCGAGTCTGCTCATTCCAAAGGATTTTTCCGAAAAAATTACGAGCGTGCTCACGGAAAATCCGCAAAAGCCAGAGATTGATTACGCCGTCAATGAAAAAATTAATGCGGTCGCACCGAAAATTACATCTTCGGGGGCAAGCGCTCTGACGAATCAGATTAGCCAAAACTTTATTGAAACCGCCAGTCAGGCCGTGCTAACCAAGTTAAAGGAAGCCGGGGTGAAGCTGGAGGAGGAGCTGCCCACCATTCGCAACATTGAGAACCGGGTGTTAGAGCTGAACAACCGACTGCCGGATATCGACAGGTTAGGCAAGCAAGCAATCGAGTTGGAGCAGAATTTGCCGAAAATGAAGGCACAGGGACAAAAGATCATCGCATTGAAGGAGAAAATCCCTGAAATTAACCGTGCTGGCGATCTGGTGCTCAACATTGAAAAAAACTTGCCCGAGCTGGACAAGGTGGCGGCGGCTATTTTAAATATACAAAAAAGGCTGCCGGATATTCAAAGGGCCGGGGATCGGATCGTGGAGCTGGATCAAAATTTCGGTAAAGTAGAAAGCGCATTGGCTACAGCATTGGAGGACACGCAAACAGCGCTCAAGGTCATTAATGCCGCACAAAAAGCGTTGCCGGAAGTACAAAAAATTGCGGATACGGGCAAGGATTTTATAAACGGATTGCTTGACTTTCTGGATAAAAATGATGGTGCGCTTGATTCCATCGGAACGGTGGTCAAAGAGGATTTACAGTTGGTACAGCAAATGGCAAATGAAGTTTCGGAGATCACAGGGATTATCCGTGGTGTTGATTTTGATCCTAAAGCAGCACAGGCTGCGGTGAATCGGGTTAGCGGAAGACTGACCACTGCCGTGGGGGTGCTGGATCGCATTTCTCAATTGCTGTCCCGTGTTAACGGATATTTGCCAAGTCAGCCGCTGGATTCGCTCATTACTCGTGTGAGCGGTGTAGAGGACCGTTTCCGTCGCTTAAATAGCACGGTTACAAGCATCGGGGATGCCATTCAGCGCGGCGAGAAGCCTGCACAACATCTGCTGGATAACGCTGACCGCCTTGCTGGAGAAATCAGCCGCTGGATTGACAGCATTTTGGGCAACTATGATACGGAATACGCACCAGCCATTCAAAAAGCGCTGGATCAAATGAAGACCGTTGCCCGCAATTCTGCGAATGTGCTGAATACGGCCCAAGAGCAGCTACCGAATATTGAAAAAATATTAAACGACGCTCAGGCTGCCGCACAATTCGGTCAGGAAGAACTAACCCGTCTCCAGAGGGATCTGCCGCAATTCCGGCAAAAGCTGCATGAAGCGGCTACAACGATTCAGGGACGCATGGGTGAATTTACGAATGCAGTAAACAAAGCAGCGGACTTCGTGAATAATGATTTGCCAGCAGTGAAAAGTAAAATTCATCAGGCGGCGGATTTTGTGCGCAACGATTTGCCGAAGGCGGAGCAACAGTTTGTCAAAATGGCTGACCTGATTGAGAACAAGTTTCCTGAGGCAGAACATGCGGTGCACCAGGTCGCCAATTTTGTGAGAACGGATCTTCCTGCTGCTGAGGATTCCATACGTCAGGCCGCAGACACGATTCGCAAGCTCAAAGGCGAAAATGCCCTTGGACGGGTCATTGCGTTGCTCAAGGGGGATGTGAAAAAGGAGAGCGATTTTCTCGGCAGTCCGGTTTTATTGAAACAGGAGCGTATTTATCCGATTCCGAACTATGGTTCTGCGATGTCGCCTTTTTACACTACATTGTCGATTTGGGTAGGGGCGATGCTGCTAGTGTCGATGTTCAGGGTAGATGTGGAAGACCCGGAAGGTAAATACAAAAGCTACCAGGTCTACTTTGGACGGCTTATGACGTTCTCCACGATCGGTATATTTCAGGCGCTTAGCGTGTCGCTTGGTGACTTGTTCCTGCTCGGGGCATATGTGGATGCCAAAGTGTCATTTGTACTTTCCTCCATACTGATCAGTCTCGTATTCACAGCTATGACCTATACACTGGTTTCGGTGTTTGGCAATATTGGGAAGGGGCTGGCAGTTATCTTGCTGGTGCTTCAGTTCTCCAGCTCAGGGGGCACATTCCCGATTGCGACGAGCACGCCGTTTTTTCAAGCATTGAATCCGTTCGTTCCTTTCACCTATGCGGTTAGTCTGTTACGGGAAACGGTAGGGGGGATGCTGTCTTCGACAGTGACACGAGATGTGGTGATGCTGTTTGTATTTATCGGGGTTTGCTTCCTGTTTGGATTGGTATTTAAGAAGCCGCTCAGCAAGTATACGAAGAAGATGGCTGAGCGAGCGAAAGAGACGAAATTGATTCCTTGATGGTTAAAAAGAGAGAGAGTTACGGTGGTTGGACTGATCGGCTCCGCTGGGGCTACCACCGTAAAGTCACGTTCTTTTTAACATACGGCGGGTAGTATGAGGGGAGTTGGCCTCGCGCTGATGGCTTCGGCAGGGTGTGGGGCTTTTTTGCGTGTGCTGCCAAACCTTAAAATGCATTTCGGGGTGTTTCAAGGTGGTGTTTTCTGGTTAATGAATTAAGTATGGTCTTTTTTGGTATGTAATTTATATGGTATTTAAAATTCTTAGGCAAAGGCGGTAGGCGATATGGAGTATTCATACTTGGGAAAGTCAGGCTTAAAGGTTAGTCGGTTGTGTCTGGGCACGATGAATTTTGGACCGGAAACCGAAGAAAAGGAAGCGTTTAAAATTATGGATGCTGCGCTGGATGCGGGCATTAATTTCTTTGATACAGCCAATGTATATGGTCATGATCGCAAAGGGTGGACGGAGGAAATTATCGGACGCTGGTTCCAGCAGGGTGGCGGAAGACGCGAGAAGGTCGTGCTTGCGACGAAGGTATACGGGGATATGAAAAATGAGAACGACGGTCCGAACACAGGATCAGGCTTGTCAGCTTACAAAATTCGCCGCCATTTGGATGCTTCTCTGAAACGTTTGCAGACCGATCATATCGAGCTGTATCAGATGCATCATGTTGACCGAAACGTGTCATGGGATGAGCTGTGGGGTGTATTCGAGTCGGTTGTGGATCGGGGACAGGTCGATTATATCGGCTCCAGTAACTTTGCGGGCTGGCATATTGCTGTGGCGCAGGCCGAAGCGAAGGCACGCCGTTTTTTGGGGCTTGTATCCGAGCAGCATTTGTATAACCTGAATGAGCGTTCTGCTGAGCTGGAGGTATTACCTGCGGCTCAGGAGTTGGGACTCGGCGTTATTCCATGGAGCCCGCTGGCTGGCGGATTGCTGGGACGTAATGCATTGGCAGGCACAGGCTCACGTAGCGCACGTTCCAAGGAAAAGATTGAACAAAATCGTGGGAAGCTGGAGCAATTTGCAGCGTTATCCCGCGAGCTGGGCGAAAAGGAAGACGTAATTGCGCTGGCTTGGGTATTGTCTCATCCGGCCGTAACGGCTCCGATTATCGGCCCACGGACCTTGGACCAGCTGGAGGATGCTCTGCGTGTGCCTGAGGTCAAATTGAGCGAGGATGTGCTTACCAAGCTGAATGAGATTTTCCCTGGCCCCGGCAAACCTGCGCCGGAAGCCTACGCATGGTAATTTAGCATCTTCCTATCGAAGACAAGAAGCGAATCACAAAGAAGCAGCAGATCAGGAGTAGTCTCCTGAGTCTGCTGCTTTTTTTTCTAATTGCCCTGTCAAAACCTGAACGATAAGCGATCATGAACAGAATAGCAGAATCTTACCGAGGATAAGGATGAACAGTTGACAAGGCGAAAGGGATCAGGTATATTACTGAATGTCTGTTAATAGTAATTATTACGATTTAAAAAAGTGTGATGAAGATGAGGTTATATTAAAGGGAGTGTACCATCAATGAATAAGAAAGTAATACCGGTAACGGTACTGAGTGGATATTTGGGGGCAGGGAAAACAACGATTTTGAATCATGTGTTAAACAATCGGGATGGAATAAAAGTGGCCGTGATCGTCAATGACATGAGCGAAGTGAACATTGACGCCGAACTGGTAAAAAAAGAAGGTGGCTTGTCCAGAACAGAAGAGAAACTGGTTGAGCTGTCCAACGGCTGTATTTGCTGCACATTGCGTGAAGACCTGCTGCTGGAAGTCAAGAAGCTGGCGGAACAAGGCGAGTTTGATTATATTCTAATCGAATCCACAGGGATCAGCGAACCTGTGCCTATTGCTCAAACCTTTACGTACGCCGATGAAGGGACAGGCATTGATTTGGCTTCCCTGGCAAAGCTCGATTGTATGGTGACTGTGGTTGATGCGAACCGTTTCTGGCATGATTTTGAATCAGGAGAAACACTGCTGGATCGTAGGCAGGCTACGGGAGAAGACGACACGCGTGACATTTCGGACTTACTGATTGACCAGATTGAAACCTGTGATGTACTGATTTTGAATAAATGCGATTTGGTGCAGCCTTCGGAGCTGGACAAACTTGAGGGTGTGCTGCGCAGATTGCAGCCTGAAGCCAGAATCATTCGCGCTTCCAAGGGACAGGTTGCTCCTTCGGACATTTTGAACACGGGATTGTTTAACTTTGACAAGGCCAGCCAATCCGCCGGATGGATTCGTGAGTTGGAGCTAGAGAGTCATACACCGGAAACGGACGAATATGGAATCAATTCCTTTGTATATCGCCGCAGAAGACCGTTTCATCCTGCCAGATTGGCTGAATTTATGAGCTGCTGGCCGGAGGAGGTCGTTCGCGCCAAAGGTTTGGCCTGGATTGCGACCCCTCAGGATTGGGCGGCCAGTATCAGCCAGGCAGGGCCCTCCATTCAGTTCGGACCGGCAGGAAGCTGGCTTGCGGCGTTGTCCGAGGAAGAACGTCAGGAGATCGTCGCGGCTGATCCTGAAGTTTTAGATAATTGGGATGAGCAATGGGGCGATCGCATGAACGAAATTGTCATGATTGGTATCGGAATGAATCAACCGGAACTGGAAGAAGAGTTGGATGAATGTCTGCTGAACGATAGCGAAATGGACATGGACTGGTCAGGCTTTGAAAATCCATTGCCATGGCCGACAACGGATGAATCGTCATCTATAAATTAAAAGGTGTATCCAATTTACAGAAATAGCATGTCATATGGACTTAGTGATCCACTCAGCAATGAAGTCCATACATTTTTTGGCGGCTGGAGAAACATTCTTTAAAGAAGAGGTAGCGATACCAATAGTGCGGGAATGTTTTCCTTCCAAAGGCCGAATACAAAGTTCATAAGGATTTTGAACTAAAATCATTTCCGGAAGAATACTTATGCCCAGCCCGTTTTGCACCATAGCCATAATGGCATGGTCATCCTCTAATTCATATTTAATTTTCGGTGAAATGTTATGCTGTGAAAAAATATTTCGCACATCGGTGTCACAGCCTGCAACAGGCATAATGAAAGGCTCATCTATGAGCTGATCCACACGAATGGCGGCTTGCTCCCTAAGAATATGATTGGAAGGAAGCAGACAAAGCATTCTTTCTTCTTTTAGTGGCAGCGCCTCTAACGTGTCTAACGTGGGTAGGTTTACGAAGCCAAAATCAGCCTCCCCGTTGGCTAACCAGCTTTCAATTTCATGGTAGTTCCCATCGAGCAGTTTCATCTCAATAAGAGGAAACTGCTCGTTGAATTTTTTTATAATACGGGGCAACCAATGAATAGATACACTTGAGAACGTACCTATTTTTACGGTTCCGATTTCCAATCCTTTAATTAAAGCTACCTCTTGATAGAGCTTTTCGTCCATTTGTATAATCTCTCTGAAGTGCTTCATTAATCTTTCTCCGTTGTTGGTCAATCTGATGCCTGAACGACCTCTGATCAGAAGAGTCAATCCTATTTCATGTTCTAAAGCAGAAATGGCATGGCTAATGGCAGATTGTGTTAGCTTGAGAAGTTCTCCTGCTTTGGTGAAGCTTCCTGTTTCAACTACGCTAAGAAAAACCTTATATTTAAACAAATTCATGTATCCTCCTGCGTTAAATGAAATATATTCATACATAGTATCATATATATTCATTTTTTTTATCTTAGTTTTGTGGTTATAATCGAACTTGAGGATTTTGCAAAATCCAGACTTAAGAAAAAGCTGATAACCATTTCATTTCTGGGAGGTACCTATGAATTCAATTGCAAAAACGCCACAGCCCCCTTATTATGCTGCTATCTTTACTTCTGAACGTACTGAAGGAGATGGCGGATATGGAAAGATGGGAGACAAAATGGAGGAGCTGGCTGCTGACCAGCCTGGTTTTCTGGGCATGGAAAGTGTTCGTGACCACAACGGAGTAGGCATCACGGTTTCTTATTGGGAATCCTTAGACGCTATAAAAAATTGGAAACAGAACGAGCTGCACAAGGTAGCACAGGAGAAAGGGAAAGCTGAATGGTATAAAACGTTTGGTTTAAGAGTGAGCAAGGTAGAACGAGATTACTTTTTTACAATATAAAATAGATGAAATGATTAAAATCAAAGGGAGCGCCTTTTCAGCCATTTATGGCCTTGAAGACGCTCCCTTTGGGTTACCATGCTCGTATGCTTATGTCATAGACTTGTATACTCAGGGTTCAGTTGGATTTATCGGCTTCATTTCCTGAATTGCTTGCTTTAAGCTTTGTGAGCATTGCTCAAAAAGCTGCTTGCTTTGCTGCTCACTGGAGCCCGTTGCCAGCTTTTGCAGTTCAGTCGTGCATTGTTCCAGCAGCGTCAGCACGGCTTGATTAGAGTCCTGTACCTTGGACATCTGTACGTTATCGCTGTATTGGTCAATGTATAACTCCCCTTGCGGGTCCACCTGTGCGAAAAATACGTCTTTGACCGTCAGGCTCTTTTCCTTCAGCTTTGCATCCAGCCATTGTTGAGTAATTCCCATGTATGCCATTTGCTGCTCCATGAGTTGTCCATCCATAATAATGGCTGTGGGTTCCTTCTCTGGTAGTTGCCGCATATTCAGATCCTTAGGCGTTAAGGGCTGTTTTTCTTTGGTTAACAGCACATTGACTTCACCGCTGGTCTCCATAAGGGCAAATTCTACGTCAGATACCTTGAATACATTCTTGCTCCGCAACTGCTCCATGAGTTCATCCAGGGTCAGTCGCTCTTTTTTCAGATTGTCTTCTAAAATTTTGCCGTCCTTGATCAAGATTGTGGTTTTCCCATCGGCAAAATCTCTGGCCTTCTTGCTTTTAATTTGCAAAAATTCAATGCCCAGTGTCGTCAGAACCCATACCGCTAACGATATAGTGCCCAAGTACCAGGAGGACTCCCGTTCCAATGGAATAGAAGCAGCCAGGTTACCGATCGTAATACCCGTTATATATTCAAACAAGGAAAGCTGCGATACCTGGCGTTTTCCGAGAATTTTGGTAATTAAAAATAATATAGCGATAGCCATTAATGTGCGCAAAGAAACCTCGGCCCAATCCTGCATATATTCAACCTCATTTCATCTCATTCTGCCGCAAGTGCGCTAATATTCCAAGCATGTCCGCACCAAGGTCTGTTTAAACTCCAAGTATTCTTTTTAGTTCAGTTTAACTAACATTAAAATTTTCTATCGTTGCATTATCAATGTCTATTACACAGGCGATTGACGGAATAGGGTGGGCAGGATACATTATAACTATAATTCTTATTTAATTCATCGGAATTATAAACATTAAGTTCACGGAGGTATGTATATGTCATCCAAACCTAAAGTTGTATTGTGGTCTAAAACAGGCTGTCATTTTTGTGGAGAGATCAAATCGTATCTGGAATCCCAAAATCAGCCTTATGAAAATATTCAAGTGGACGGAAATGATGCCCTGCGTGACGTACTGGAGACTAAATATGGTGTTCGCTTTGTCCCTGTTGTTGAGATAGGCGGGGATAACAAATATGAGGCGCTGCTCAACCCAGATCTGGAAGAGCTGGGTAAAGTGCTGGAAAGCTACAGTCAAGCGGTATAAGCCAGCGGGAAAAGGTGAGAAGGCTACGCTGCCTTGAAAACCAATGATTTGCCGTGGGGTAACAATAATTTTCATGAGAGGTGTGAACAGTTCATGGCGAAACACAGACAAATCAAATTTGGTGCCATTATTCATGGTGTTGGAGGTAGCATGACAACTTGGCGTCATCCTGAAGTGCCTGCGGACGCGAGTGTTAATTTTGAATTTTATAAAACACAGGCGCAAAAGGCAGAGGAAGGCAAGTTTGACCTTGTTTTTATCGCAGACGGTTTGTTCATTAACGAGAAATCCATTCCTCACTTTCTGAACCGTTTTGAGCCGATTACGATTTTATCCGCTTTGGCCGGGGTAACGAAGCATATCGGGCTGGTTGGCACGCTGTCGACTTCCTACAGCGAACCGTTTACAGTAGCACGCCAATTTTCTTCCATTGACCATATCAGCGGAGGACGTGCAGGCTGGAATGTGGTGACTTCCCCTTTGGAAGGCTCTGCCCTTAACTTTAGCAAAGGCGAGCATCCGTCACATCCACAGCGCTACAAGATTGCGGAGGAATATTTGCAGGTAACCAAAGGACTGTGGGATTCGTGGGAAGAAGATGCGTTCGTTCGTGATAAGGAATCCGGCGTGTTCTTTGACCCTGAAAAGCTGCATACCTTGAACCATAAAGGCGAGTTTTTCTCTGTGCAGGGTCCGTTGAACATTGGACGATCCAAGCAGGGACAGCCGGTTATTTTCCAGGCAGGCTCCTCGGAGGATGGAAAAAATCTGGCCGCCAAGGAAGCGGATGCTGTATTTACGGGACATGACTCGCTGGAGGAAGCGCAGCAGTTTTACCGTGATGTGAAGGAACGGGCGGTACGCTATGGCAGATCCGAAGAGGATATTGTCATCTTGCCGGGCATTTCACCGATTATCGGCAGCACGACGGAGGAAGCAGAGCGCAAGTATGAGGAAATTACCAATTTGGTGACGATTGAGGCTGCTTTAAAATTTTTGGGTCGTTTCTTCGATCATCATGATTTCTCACAATATCCGCTGGATGAGCCATTCCCAGAGCTAGATGGTATCGGCAGCAATTCCTTCCGCAGCGGCACGGATAAAATCAAACGGACGGCCAAAGAGCAGAATCTGACGCTGCGCGAGGTGGCATTGCGTTCGGCAACACCTAGAACTGCGTTTATCGGTACAGCTGAACAGGTGGCGGATCGGGTGCAGGAGTGGTTTGAAAGAAAAGGCGCAGATGGATTCATTATCGGTTCTGATGTACCGTCGGGTCTGCACGATTTCGTAAACCTGGTGGTACCTATTTTGCAGGAGCGCGGCATTTACCGTCAGGATTATGAATTTAGCACATTGCGTGAAAACCTGGGTGTACCGATTCCTGAGAACCGCTACACAGCTGCTAAATCTAAAGTGAAGATAGACGCATAACAGAAGGAGGGAAAAGCATGTCCAAGGTTGTCATCCTGTCAGGCAGTCCGTCTACACAATCCCGTCTATACGGCTTGATTAACTATACGACCGAGCAATTGCAGCAGGCTGGAGCGGAGGTCACATTGCTGAATGTGGTCGACTTGCCAGCCGAGGATCTGGTGAGGGCTAACTTTAACAGTCCCGATATTACAGCAGCACTTGCATTAATTGCAGCAGCAGACGCCATTATTGTAGCATCTCCTGTGTACAAAGCCGCCTATTCCGGCTTGTTGAAGATATTTTTGGATTTGGTGCCGCAGGAGGGGCTGCGAGGTAAGCCCGTACTTCCTTTATTTATCGGAGGCACGCTGGCTCACCTGCTGGTCATTGATTACGCTTTGAAGCCAGTGCTTAACGCGTTGGGAGGAAGACATATTCTCGGCGGTGTGTATGCGGTAGATCAGTGGGTTGAACGCTTGCTGGATGGAGCATACGGGCTGTCGGAGGAACTGGTTTCACGGCTGGATCGCTCTGTAAAAGAGCTGACGGAGCTATTAAAGTAATAAATATTTTCAATTTTTACATTGACAGGGCGTTCAGTGAGTTTTATGATACAAAAAACCAAGTTAACGCATTGGATAAAATGTATTTTAAACTCACTGGGGGACTTGTGTATGAATATCGAGAATATGGAAGCCTTTGTATACGTGAATCATTATGGCAGTTTTAACAAGGCTGCAGATGCGTTGTTCTTATCACAGCCCTCTGTCACAGCCCGGATCCAGACGCTGGAGCGTGAGCTGGAATGCAAGCTGTTCGACCGCCAAAGCAAGCAAACCATTTTGACGGAGGATGGACGAAAGTTTCTTCCTTATGCGGAGCAAATGCTTCAGGTGCTGCAAAAAGGGAAGCAGAAGCTTCAACAGCGCAAAAAAACTCCTCAGCAAATTCGAATCGGCTGCACGATATCGGTGTCGAACTATATCATTCCTGAGATATTAAAGCAGCTCCGCGCTCGTTATCCGGAGATTAACTACAAAATTGTGACGGCAACGACGGATCAACTGGTACATAAGCTATTGAACCGTGAGGTAGACATTAGTTTTGTCCGTAAAGTGATGCATCCGGCCATTCGTACGCTTGCTTTTTATGAAGATCCCATTTCCCTGTATGTATATGACGGTCACCCGTTTATGAAGGCTGGAAAGGCCAGCATACAGGATATTCAGCACGAAACGCTGGTGTTTTTTGAATGCGGATCACTGGACTGGATGAGGATTCATCGGTCTTTTGAATCACTGGAGCAGCCGCCGGATATTGCCTTTCAGGTAGATAATGTGGTTACAGCCAAGAAGCTGGTGCTGGAAGAAGCAGGGATTGCCTTTTTGCCGGACGTTTGTGTGAACCGTGAGGTGAAGGATAAAAAACTGTTTCGCATTCATGTACCAGAGGTAGCTGAGTTGTCCATGCAGATTAGCATTGTGGCGACCAAGGAAGACTGTGCGGTGAGCTCGGATTTTGCAGATGCATTGACAGAAGGTTTTCGGGGTGCTGTTTTGTAAACCGTTTTGCAAATGTGAGGAGTTTGCAAAAATCCGGAATGGATGAAATGTTCTAGTGCCGGGTGGATTGACGTAAATGAGCGCAGGTGTTAAATTAGTCACATCCTAAAACCGATTAAACTCATAGGAATTATTGATTAATGTGGCAGCTACCATGTATGTCGCAAACTGCTGATATACAAAGAAACGAGGGGGATTCATATGAAAAAGTGGTTTGCAATATTGTCTGTTATAGCGATTATTCTGGTGTTGGCTGGTTGCGGCTCCTCTGATAACGCGTCTAGCGCGTCCGGTTCCAACGATGACGTGAAAAAAATGATTGTAGGTACAGGCACTCAATTTAAAAATGTATGCTTTATCGACGAAAACGGAAATTTAACAGGCTTTGACGTTGAGCTGATTAAGGAGCTGGACAAGCGCCTGCCTCAATACGAATTTGAATTCAAAACGATGGACTTCGGCAATCTACTGCTGAGTCTCGATGCCGGTAAAATTGATCTGGTATCGCATCAAATGGAAAAAAACCCGGCGCGTGAAGAGAAGTATCTGTTCAACAAAAATCCGTACAGTATTTTCCTGAACAGAGTCGCTGTAGCGAAGGATAACAATACCATTCACTCGATTGATGATCTGAAAGGAAAAAAGATACTTACCAGTCCGACCAGTAATGCGGCGTATGTGTTGAAGGAATACAACAAGACACATGGAGATGCCCTGAACATTGTCTATACAAGTGGTGCAGCCAATGATACGGTGCAACAGATTACGAGCGGCCGTATAGATGCTACCATTACGACAGACTTCGCGAACCGCTTTAATACCGATGAAAAAGGAGAAGTAGCTCTGAAAACCGTCGGTGATCCTTTGACTCAATCGGATGTGTTGTATGTACTGAACAAAAATGAGCAAGGATTGGCAGATGATCTGGATAAAGCCATTCAGGAAGTAAAAGACGACGGTACACTGTCGAAGCTGAGCATCAAATGGCTTGGAGAAGATTTCACGAAGTCTCTGGAAGATGTGAAAAAAGAAGGAACAACCAGCAAGAAGTAGCGATAAGCTTAAATATTTCAGCGGTCAGGGTACCCCGTGTATTCTGACCGCTGATGTATAGGAAAGGAGGCATGCATATGAGCAGAGAGTTTAATATCGATTATGTTTTTAGCTTTATCCCGAAAATGCTGTCTTATTTACACATCACATTGTTTATTGTGGCTAGCTCGCTTTTGTTAGGACTAATCATTGGCCTGCTGGTTGCGCTGCCTCGTATGTATAATATTCCATTTCTCAAACGTGTCTCTCAGGTGTATGTTTCATTTTTTCGTGGAACGCCTATTCTGATCCAGCTCTTTCTGGTGTATTACGGCTTGCCTGAGCTACTGAAGCTGGTGGATATCAATTCCTCCAGATGGGATGTGTTGTGGTTTGCCATAGCAACCTATGCGCTAAACAGCGGGGCCTTTATTTCCGAGATTATCCGATCCGGTGTAGAGGCGGTAGATCGGGGACAAATCGAGGCAGGACAGTCCGTCGGCATGTCAGGC
This sequence comes from Paenibacillus sp. NRS-1781, assembly GCF_050467745.1. Classification (NCBI taxonomy): domain Bacteria; kingdom Bacillati; phylum Bacillota; class Bacilli; order Caryophanales; family Paenibacillaceae; genus Paenibacillus; species Paenibacillus sp. NRS-1781. Next base: position 118,273 of record NZ_JBITPI010000016.1, on the reverse strand, counting down.
TATCAGACTTTTACACGTATCATATTGCCGCAAGCGCTGGCTGTTGTGGTTCCGGTATTTTCCAATCTGGTGATCGCCAATCTGAAGGATACTTCGCTTGCGTTTACCATCGGAGCTATGGAGATGACGGGGAAATCGCAGACACTGGGCGCGGCTACCCAGCATTTTGTTGAAACCTATATCGCGTTGTCTCTTATTTATCTGGTCGTCAGTCTGATTTTGCAAAAGCTGTTCAAGGTACTGGAAAATACGCTTCTCAGGCATGAGCATCGGGATACAGTCCAAAGCGAGCCCAAGAAACGAAAAAGTTTTGTGGTGCGTTATCTGGCCCTTCGTCTTAGCAAAGGAGGCAAGAGCATATGAGTCTGGATTTTGGATTTATATATACAGCCTTTCTGGGGTTGTTCTCGGCGTTGCCCAACACGTTAATCATTACGGTGGTCTCCGTACTGGCGGGACTGGTCATCGGAATGATCACGGCTCTGGCCCGAATTTATAAGGTGCCTGTGTTGTCCCAGATTTCCCATGGCTACGTTACCTTTATCCGGGGTACGCCGATGCTGATGCATTTGCTGCTTATTTATTTCAGTTTACCTTTGTTCATTGATGCGGGAGCCAAGCATTTTGGCTGGTCGTTTCATTCCAAAGATGTTCCCTATATGGTATTTGCACTCATTTCGTTCTCGATTACAAGTGGCGCGTATATGTCCGAGGTGGTCCGTTCCGGGATTCAATCGGTGAACCGGGGGCAAATCGAGGCGGCTTATGCGGTTGGCATGACGACGTGGCAGGTGCTGAGACGTATCGTCTTTCCACAGGCGTTCGTGGTTAGTCTGCCGAACCTGACGAATTCTGTTATTGGGATGCTGCATGGCTCTACGTTGGCCTTTACCGTTTCCGTTACGGAAATCCAGGCTCAGGCTGAAATTTTAGCATCTACAAACTGGAAGTACCTGGAGGTTTATATCGCGGCAGCACTGATTTTCTGGGGTTTGACGGTGCTGATTGAACGAATTTCCGGCTTGGTGGAGAAAAAAATCAATGTGTTTAATGGGGGGAGAGCATCATGATCCGTCTGCAAAATATCACGAAATTGTTCGGCAAGCATGAGGTGCTCAAAGGCATTGATTTAACTGTGAATAAGGGAGAGGTCGTTGTCATTCTCGGACCGAGTGGCTCGGGGAAAACGACGTTGCTGCGCTGCATCAATTATCTGGAAAAGCCGAATGACGGGGAGGTCAGCATTGGCGATTTTACGGTAAACTGCAAGCGACCTGCGAAGAAGGATATTTTGGCTCTGCGCCAAAAAACGGCCATGGTCTTCCAGCAATACAATCTGTTCAAGCATAAAACGGCGCTGGAAAACGTGATGGAAGGGCTTGTCGTCGTCCGTAAGGTGAAGCAGGAGGAAGCGAAGAGGATCAGTATTGAAGTGCTCGAAAAGGTCGGATTGGGCGAAAAGCTGGACCATTATCCGAGCCAGCTATCCGGTGGACAGCAGCAGCGTGTCGGCATTGCGCGTGCTTTGGCGCTGAACCCGGAAGTGATTTTGTTCGATGAGCCGACATCGGCGCTAGACCCTGAGCTGGTCGGTGAGGTGCTGTCGGTTATTCGCAAGATTGCAAAGGAAGGAATTACGATGATTGTCGTCACGCATGAGATGGGCTTTGCACGGGATGTCTCCAATCACGTGGTATTTATGGATGATGGCCACATTATCGAGGAAGGCAGCCCGGACGACATTTTCAATCATCCCCAAGAGGAACGGACGAAGCAATTCCTGAAACGGATTACACCGGAATATAACTATTCAATTTAGACGGGAGAGGGAGACATGAGTATTAAAATCGGAGTATTGGATCAAAGCCCTATACACGAGGGAGAAACGGCGGCACAGGCGCTTCGAAACACGATTAAGCTAGCGCAGCGTATAGATGAGCTGGGATTTTCACGCTTTTGGGTATCGGAGCATCATGATTCTGAGCAGGTTGCAGGCTCTTCGCCGGAGGTACTCATTTCTCATCTGCTGGCACGCACCGAGCGTATTAAAATCGGTTCTGGCGGAGTGATGCTTCAGCATTATAGTTCTTATAAAGTGGCCGAAAATTTCAATGTACTGGCGTCTCTTGCACCGGGTCGCGTAGATTTGGGCATTGGACGTGCGCCGGGCGGTCTACCGAAATCCACACAGGCGTTACAACGCGACGTGCATGATGCGCCTTCTCTTGAAGAAAAGATTGATGAAGTGAGCCGTTATATTCATAATATTCCGTCTGAAGAAGGACCGCTAGCAGGGCTACAGGCTAATCCAATTCCGGAAACACCAGCGGATATTTATGTTTTGGGCACGAGTGCAGACAGTGCTGGAATTGCTGCACGTTTGGGGTCGCCTTATGTTTTCTCGCAGTTTATAAATAGTAGCGAGCAGGTCGCATTGGATGCATTCCGCACGTATCGGGAGTCATTCGATTATAGTCTTGGTCGTGAGCCGAAGGTTCTTTTTGCACTATCCGTCATTGTAGCTGATACTTCCGAGGAAGCTGCGGAGCTGGCAGGTGAGCACAAGCTGTACAAAATTCATCTGGCCAGCGGCAAAACGGCTACGGTGGGCACGCTGGAAAGTGCAGAGCAGTTCGGTAAGCAATCGGGTGAAGAATATACAATTGAAGTTACACAGGCGCAAATCAATAAGGGAAATAAAGAGGAAATTCATGCTGCATTGACGGAAATTCAAGCTAAATATCAGGCTGATGAGCTGATCGTAACGACAGGAATACGGGATATCGGAAAGCGCGTCCGCTCATTTGAACTGTTGCATGAAGCTTTTGCTGGTTTGCCTGTTCAGTCCTAGATGTTGTTGGCTTGAGAAAGTTGTAACCATTTTGGAACCACAAAGGAGGAATAGGGATGAGCGGATCAACCGGGACAAAGGAGCGGGTTTTGGAGCAGAGGCTGGTGGACATTCGTCGCCATCTTCACCGAAATCCCGAGCTATCTAACGAGGAGGTTGAAACTACCGCCTATATCCGCCGTCTGCTGGAAGAACAGAACATAACCATCCTGGATGTGCCGCTGCGCACCGGGCTGGTAGCGGAAATCGGCGGGCAGCAGGAGGGGCCGATTGTAGCGCTTCGCGCGGACATTGATGCGTTGCCGATTCAGGAGGAGACGGGCTTGCCCTATGCTTCACTGCATCCGGGCAAGATGCATGCCTGTGGGCATGATTTTCATACGGCATCCCTCTTCGGAGCTGCCGTATTGTTAAAAGAGCGGGAGCAGGAGCTGAAAGGCACGGTTCGCCTGGTGTTTCAGCCAGCGGAGGAAAAGGCGAGAGGAGCAGCCCAAGTGCTGGACAGCGGTGTGCTGGCAGGCGTGCAGGCCATATTCGGCCTGCATAACAAGCCGGACCTGCCTGTAGGCACGGTCGGCATTAAGGAAGGCCCGCTGATGGCGGCGGCAGACGGCTTTTACATCGAGGTAGAGGGTCTGAGCACGCATGCGGCAGTGCCGCATGCAGGGATTGACCCGATCGTCGTGTCGTCGCACATCATTACGGCGCTGCAATCCATCGTGAGCCGGAGCGTCAACCCGCTGGACAGCGCGGTGATTAGCGTGACGAAGCTGCACAGCGGCAACGCCTGGAACATCATTCCGGACCGTGCCCATCTGGACGGCACGATCCGGACGTTCGATGAGAACGTGCGCGCACAGGTGGCTGAACGCTTCGAGCAGGTCGTAAGGGGCGTGGCTGATGCTTTTGGCACTAAAGCGAACATCCGCTGGATCGAGGGACCGCCACCAGTACTGAATGACGGCAAGCTGGCCGTCATCGCGGAGCAGGCGGCCCAAGCGGCCGGTCTGGAGGTTGTTCGCCCCGTGCCTTCCTCGGCGAGTGAGGATTTCGGGCTTTACCAGAAGAGCATCCCCGGTGTGTTCGTCTTTGTCGGCACTTCGGGGAGTCAGGAATGGCATCATCCAGCCTTCGATCTGGACGAACGCGCGTTGCCGGGAACGGCGAAGCTGCTGGCTTCACTGGCAGAATCGGCATTAGTATCCATAGAGTAGAGATGTGAGTCTACTCTTTTTCAATGCTAGGCCCCTTCTTATGTAGAGAAGGGGTTTTTAATTTGTTAAACGAACAAAAGAATTACCTTTTTCTAAATTATAAAGGAAAATATTGACGAAATAGCATCCTAATGATAATATAAAATTGTATTTTTTTTCAAATCAAAAGAAAGGGGAGAGATAAGAGATTCCGATTGCTATTTTATGAATACAACAATCAAATAAAATGATATGGAGGTTAAAGAAATGCCGAAGAAAAAAGGAATGATCATGGCTTCTTTTTCATTGGTAGTGGCTGCTTCTTTACTGGTTGGCGGGGCTAATGTTGGTGCAGTAGCTTCTAATTTGGAAAGCACTTCTGAAATAGAGTCCACGAGTGTTAGCTTGGCTGCTACGGACATACCTGCAAAATTTAAGCCATCCGTAGAATGGGTTTGGAAGAATAGAATCGTCAAAGAAGGCTCGACCAACCGTAAAAATTTGATTTTTGATCAAATATATGCGGGAAAAGGGACGCTAAATTATGTAGTGCGCTGGCAATCTCCCAAAAACCTCACGCTTCAGCAACGCAAGGATATGGCTTCCATGCTGAGTCGCCAAGTCAATAATTGGAATAAGCAGTTGAAGGGGTATGATGGCTGGTCGTATGACAATATTACAGTAAAAATAGTAGGCTGGGCCGTTGCAAATCCGTCTCAGATTCTTAACAAACAATCAAATGAAATCGTTTACACTGACACGATTACAGATGATTTAAGCAAAACGAACCCGAGTATCCCTGCTAAGCTTCCAGGTGCTCCTGACGCGCTTTCCAGATTTGAGCATTTTACAGATCCAAACTATGCTTATCCTGGTGGCTTGGACAAGCGGTTTGATATGTATTTATGGGGGACAGCCAATTTTCAAGGTGGAGCCGGTGGTGACTGGGGACAACGCATGCCCGATGATTATATCCTGAGCACCCTGAACTCTGATGAAGTCCATATTACAGAGCATGAGATGGGGCATGGATTTGGCTTGCCAGACTTTTATGAAGAAAGTGATCGTCCACCCGGTGGGTTTCCTACGCCAACCATTATGTGGGCCGGAAATTCTTCCAAGATAACAGAGTGGGATACCTGGATGTTGCGTTATACCTGGAGCCAGGTCAAGAAGGATACCTCTCGTTTTCCTACCCGATAAAAGATACGTAGAATAGTGCAAAGAAGCTGATGAAAAGGACCGTTTCTTCCAAAATCAAATTCTGTGATGGAATTGATTTTAGTGGAGAAGCGGTTTTTTCGTTTCACAAAATACCAGTTTCTTGAACATGAAGGGGCGACTTCGTTCCAATATGATATCGAAATACCTAATTTAATTCATTAAGGAAAATATTGACGATGCAATAATCCAGTGATAATATGATTTGAGATTATATTACAAAAAACGACAAGGAGGATTGATAGATTATCGTTGATCTCATAGATCATACAAAAACACGAAAAACGAGGTGATTGAATTAATCGTTTCAGGAAAACTACCGTAATCATATTAAATAGTTATGGAGGTATATGTATGTTGAAGAAAAAAGGAATGATGGCAGCTTCTTTTTCTGTGGTGATTGCTAGTTCATTACTGATGGGAAATGCTAGTTTTGTATCGGCGGATGCGCATATGAATGGGAGTGCCGTGGTTGCGGCAACAAGTAACTCGACACTGGCTGATATGCCAGCTTATCTCAAATCATCAGTGGAGTGGGTTTGGAAGAATAGAATGCTGACCGAAGGCTCGACTAACCGTAAAAACTTGATTTTTGATCAAATTTTTGCGGGAAAAGGAACTCTAAATTATGTAGTGCGCTGGCAATCTTCTAAGCCAGTTACGCTTCAACAGCGTCAAGATATTGCCAGAATGCTAGGTCGTCAGATGAACCATTGGACGGAGCATCTCCAGGGATATGATGGCTGGCCCTATAAGAATATTAAAGTGAAGGTGGTAGGCTGGGCTGTTGCCGATCCTTCACTGCTGCTGGACAAGCAGCCAGATGAGGTTGTTTATACGGATACGATTGCAGATGGATTAGCTTCCGAGCAACCGGAAATTCCTGCTGCCCTTCCCGTTGCGCCTGATGAAATATCCAGATTTGAGCATTTTTCAGACCCCAACTATTCGTATCCGGGTGGATTGGACAAACGCTTTGATATGTATCTCTGGGCTACAGAAAATTTCGGTGGGGGAGCCGGCGGCGACTGGGGACAGCGTATGAGTGATGAATACATTCTGAGCACGTTGAACGCTGATGAGATTTTGATTACCGAACATGAGATTGGGCATGGATTTGGATTAAACGATTTCTATGAAGCACACGAGCGTCCACCGGGCGGCTTCCCAACGAACACCATTATGTGGGCTGGTGATTCCGATCATATCACCGACTGGGATATTTGGATGCTGCGTTATACCTGGAGTCAGATCAAAAAGGATACTTCTCGTTTTCCAAGCACGACTAAAGACGACGAGGGTCCAGTTGTAACAGATCCGAATGAAATCGTGAATATTGCGCCTGCGGCAACGGCTAGCAGCTCTTATACTTCATCTTGGGAAAATGTGAGCGCACTCAATGACGGCTTTGAACCGGCCAATTCCAATGATAGAAGTCATGCTGTATACGGCAACTGGCCTGAGGTGGGAACGCAATGGGTTCAATATGATTTTAATCAAGAACATATGCTATCTCAAACGGATGTCTATTGGTTCAAGGATGGCTCCGGCATTGATGTTCCCAAGTCTTACAAGATTAAGTATTGGAACGGTCAAGGCTGGTCTAATGTCAAGCAGGCCAAAGGATTGGGAACTGTGGCAGATCAATATAATACGACCACTTTTACACCTGTGAAAACAACGAAATTAAGAATTGAAATGGTATCCAAGGGTTCCGCATCTACCGGAATTCTGGAGTGGAAAGTAGCAGCTATTAATAAATAACTCTATAAAGCTCAGCTTATGCTAAACAAGGTTGTCTCTTGCGATATTGCGGGAGACAGCCTTCTTTAATGAATATATCTGGAACTCGTTTTTACTGGCGATTGTATCGACCTTCCTGACTTGGGTAATTGCCGTCATAATTGGTGTGGTTGCTGCTTATAAGCAGTATTCGTGGTTCGATACCCTCGTCATGGTGGTGATTTTTGCTGCGATGTCTGTTCCATCTTTTTTTATCGGGCTGTATGCTCAATACAGGTAGTGCGGAGTACATAAGAGGTAGGTGATCTTACACCATGAACAATGTACTTTTGAGTGAGCATTTAGGCACTCATTTTTATACAGAAGAAGGCACGGTCAAGGCGGTGGATGATGTCAGCTTCCGTGTGAAGTCGGTGGAGACGGTATGTATTGTCGGCGAATCAGGCTGTGGCAAAAGCATCACTGCGATGTTAATCATGGGTCTGATCCAGAGCCCTGACGGTAAAGTGGCAGGCGGAAGCATCCGTTTTGAGGATACCGATCTGCTGGGGCTTAGCAGAAATGAGATGCGCACGATTCGCGGTCATGAGATATCTATGATTTTTCAGGAGCCGATGTCATCGCTGAATCCGGTCATGACCATTGGGGAACAGTTATCCGAGCCGCTAGTCGAGCATTTGAAAGTGGGCCGCAAGGAAGCGCACTAGCGGGCGTTGGAGCTAATTCCCATATGTCTCTGATGCTGATCACCCATGATCTGGGCGTTGTTGCAGAAATGGAAGATTACGTCATTGTGATGTACGCAGGCAAGATTGTCGAGGAAGGCGAAGTGGTACAGCTATTTAATCATCCCAAGAGCATCCTTACACGCAAGGATTGCTAAAATCCAAGCCGGTGCTAAATCAGCGTCAAAAGGAACTGTACTCCATCCCTGGACAAGTGCCTAATCCACTGGAGCTGACAACATCCTGCTATTTTCATGACCGCTGCTCCAAGGAAGTACCTCTCTATCGTGAGGCTCGACCAGATCATTGGGTGGCTTGCCATTTGGCTGAATGAAACGGCAGACCGTTCACTGTATCAGATCGGTTCTGCTGTTTCAGCGGCTTCTTTGGATGTTATGAATATATTGATATTAGACGGGATACGACAAGTTACCGGGTTTGTTTTTCTTCAATAATGTAAGTTTTCTGGGTAGGCGGTTCATATGTACTAAATTGGTCAAGTAAGCCCTTTGGGTCTGTATCCACAAGTGCCATTGTACGGTATTTTTCATGCAGAAATTGCTCCGCTGACATATGATTAAATAATGAAACGAGAGGATCATAAAAAGAGTTAATGTTTAAGAGTCCGCAAGGTTTATTATGGAGTCCTAGTTGAGCCCAGGTGAACATTTCAAAAAATTCTTCCAACGTTCCTGGCCCGCCTGGCAAGGCAATAAAGCCATCTGCCAACTCAGTCATTTTAGCTTTTCTCTCATGCATGGAGTTTACAATGATAAGCTCTGACAAGTTCTTATGGGAGATTTCTCTGTTTTCCAAAAAACTTGGTATGATGCCGATTACATGTCCGCCTGCTTCTAATACCGAATCCGCAACAGCTCCCATGATGCCAACACTTGCCCCTCCATAAACAAGCGTGATATTGCGTCTAACCAATTCTCTACCAAGGGATTTGGCACCTTCTCTATAAACATCAGCTGCTCCATTACTTGACCCACAAAAAACGGCTATTTTTTTCACTTTGTAGCGCCTCCTCGTAAAATGTTCATCATCATATTATACCTGACTTTCAATATTTGATAAACTTGAGAAATGAAAATGGAGGCTGGTGAAAATGAATATTGCTGAATTCCAAGAGTGGGTAAAAGATTACTATGAAAGCAGGGGCTGGTCAGAGTTAGATATTTTTATTCGTATCGGCTTTTTAGCAGAAGAAACGGGCGAGGTGGCACGAGCGATAAGAGCTTTGGAAATCGGTAGAGATAGACCTGACGAATCAAAGGGCTCATTTGAGGAAAACAAACAGGAGCTTATTGAAGAATTAGGAGATGTATTAGGCAACCTAATTGTAATAGCCAATAAATATGATATTCCTTTAGAAGAAGTATTTCACTCCCATAAAAAGAAACTATCAGAACGTTATTCTAAAATTTAATTTCTTTCATTTACGAAAGAGCAATGATAACACGATGATATCTCAATAGCGGCGGCAGTCTGAAACTTTTATGTTCAAATTTCAGACTAACGCTGTTTTTTTTCATTCGGTTAGTTTAATCCATTATGTTCATAGGACATCAGATTGGGTTGACAACCCACCCGAAACATCGTTATATTAAATGATAATCGTAACTATTACTATTTATATGAAAATTATGTCCATTTCCGTGTTCGTCCATCCAGTGGCAGGGGTGGAGAGCCTTCATGATTGGCATATATCACAAGGAGGAGCTTTACATGGCTAAGAAGTCGAAAGTAGTAAAAGAGAAGAAGCGTCAGGAAATTGTAACTAAATATGCAGACCTGAGACGTGAACTGAAAGCAAAAGGGGACTACGAAGCATTACAGAAGCTTCCGCGTGACTCTTCCCCGACTCGCCTGAAAAGCCGTTGCGAGCTGACAGGCAGACCGAGAGGTTACCTGCGCAAATTCAAGCTGTCCCGTATCGCGTTCCGCGAACTGGCTCATAAAGGCCAAATTCCAGGCGTTACGAAAGCAAGTTGGTAATCAGGTCATCTGTGCTCTTAACCTGATGCAGTGTATCACAGAGGGGTGAACAGGGAATGCTTCGCGTCACAGGATGACGTGGAGCATTCTTTTTTTATGGCATTTAAATCGCTGTTTGTATTGCTTCTCCCCGAATGGTTAGGTAAAATATGGACGGGTTAAAAATAATACATAACAAAAGATTACATAATGTGGCGATATCAAATTATGTATACCTCAGGAGGAAAGCTACAGGATGGATGAGCAGCAGAAAAAAGATTCATTTTGGAGTCTGGTGAAAAAGGGGAACAAGTCCTCAGGCTCGGCGGCACTGGGTAATACCGGTATTGCGATAATTAAGGGGATTGCTTTTGCCTTGACAGGCAGCGGTTCCATGTTTGCCACCATGATGCATTCGATTGCAGATGCGGTGAACCAGGTGTTTGTATTCGCTGGCAGTGTGCTGGCAGAGAAAAAGCCGACAAAGCGCTTTCCTACTGGCTTTGGACGGGTGATTAACCTGTTCTGTATGTTCGCGGTTATTGTCGTAACGATCATGGCTTATGAAACCGCGTTGGAAGGCATCCATTTGTTGCAGCATCCGGCTGAATCCACGCATGGATTTTGGATTAATGTGGTGGTCCTGATTTTGTCTCTGGTGGTTGACGGGTTTGTATGGAGCAAAGCGATGAAGGAAGTGCTGCATGAATCCAGAATGGAGGCGAAAGGGTTCGGCATTTTCACCTCTGCGTTTCGCAATGTGGGACGTGCTGCACCGCCAACTCGTCTGGTGTTTTATGAGGATCTGGTAGCAACAACGGGTGGTGTGCTTGCTCTGCTGGCTGTTGTGGTTACCTCGCTGACAGATTTTAAACTGCTGGACGGGATATCGAGTATTCTCATCGGTTGTCTTATGGTAGGCGTTGCGTTTCGGGTTGGCTACGACAATATGGTGGGCTTGATTGGAGTATCTGCTCCCCCTGATATCGAAGAACGCGTGGCATCCATTATTCTTGCAGATACGCATGTGACGGATATTTACCAAATGCGTATTTTGCAGGAGGGACGCTATTATCACGTAGAAGGGCTTATCGAGCTTACACCAGGAATGACACTGGCAGATGCGGACGATATCAAATTCAGAGTCGAGGATGCTTTGTTGCGTGATCCTAATATCTCAGATGCAGCACTTGGTATTCTGGAGGATGACGGGATTAAAAACTGGAAATCAGAAAAGCCCAAAGCCTAGAAACGATAAATCCAGGCGAATCTGGACGAAGCTTGGAAATAGCGTAAAACAAGAACTTCCATGACCAAAGCAACGTGGCGTGGAGGTTCTTTTGCGTTTTGCGATATTGTTCTCTACCCCTTTGAATTTAGGCGGATTGTTAGATACAATGAAAGCGTTAACAAAAAAGGCGAAAACGAATGTGTCTCATGGGGAGGAAATACAAATGAGTCTTCTGAAGGAGGCTTGGCCTGCTTCGCGGCTCGTCACGGTGCTGGCTGGCGGCGCGTCAGATGCAGCAAGGCAGCGGTTAAGGCATGAGTGGACGAAAAGACTGCGGGTGACTGTTTCTGAGCCGAACTATACCGGGCTTTGGAAGGATATTGAGCGTGTCTGTGAGAATAACCGGGAAACGCCATGGCCGACGCTTTCGTTGTCTCTGTTCCGGCAGTTTGCGAATACAGGGGAGCGCAAGCCATATGAGGATGTGTACTTTGAACGGCGTGGACGACTGGTTGCCTTAGTGCTGGCCGCCGTTGCCGAACCGGAGTCTTGGCGGATCCAAGAGGTGGAAAGCGGTCTGCTGGACATCTGTGGGGAGTATACATGGGCACTTCCTGCACATGTCAGCGAAGAGGACACGGTGACGCCGCCCTGGCAGCAGGTGGATTTATTCGCTTCCGAAACCGCGCAAACGCTGGCTGAAATCATTTTGCTGCTAGGTGAGCAACTGGATAGTCTTGTGGTCGCTCAGGTGCGTGGTGAGGTAGAACGACGTGTTTTAGAACCTGTATTCTGGGAGCCGCGTCATTTTCAGTGGGAAACAGCGGATCACAACTGGGCGGCTGTATGCGCTTCTGGCTGCGGAATCGCTGTGTTGCTGCTGGCAGAAGACGATCCACGCAAGGCTGCGGCTATCGAGAAAATGCTCGGTGCGCTGGACTGCTTCTTGGCAGGGTACAGGGAGGACGGTGGTTGTCCCGAAGGAGTCGGCTACTGGGTGTACGGCTTTGGCCATTTTATCTATTTTGCCGCCATGCTGGGAGAACTTACCGAGGGGGCTGTGGATGTCCTCAGCTCGGAAAAAATTAGGCAAATAGCAGCCTTTGCGGAGCGGGTTCATCTGTCGGAAGGCATTTTCGCCAATTATTCGGACAGCAGTGAAACCGAACGTCTTCCTTCCGGACTTATATCTCGTTTGAATGCTTTGCAGGGACGACCGTCTACACTGCCTTTCCGCATACCGGGTCTACTGGAGGACCCTTGCCGTCGTTGGGCGCATGTATTGCGAAATTTGGTCTGGACGGAACCTTTGGCCTTTGGGAACAGTGAGGCTGTAGTCGATTATTTGCCACAACTCGGGTGGTTGATGTGCCGCAGCCAAAGCCACAACCACAGTATATGTGGAGCTTTGACAGTTGAACAGGGCCCAATATTCTCCTTTTCAGCTAAGGGGGGGCATAACGATGAACCGCACAATCACAATGATCTGGGACATTTTATCCTTCATGGCGGTGGTGAAAATCTGCTGTGTGATCTGGGAGCCGGCTTATATACTAAAGCCTATTTCTCACCGGGGCGAGAGTCGATCACCAACATTTCCTCTGGCGGTCATTCTGTGCCTGTTATTAACGGGATCATGCAGCAATTAGGTGCAGAGGCACAGGCAGTTGTGCGGGATATTGCCTTGGGAGAGCAAGGGGCCGCACAGGCGGGTACAGGGCTTAAGCTGGATTTGACATCTGCGTATCCCGTAGAGAAATTGGCACTGTTCACCCGCTCATTTGCATGGCATGTGTTGGAGGGGAATGAGGGGGCGAAGCTTACCGTCACAGATCATTTTGAGTTTGAGACGTCTGACGGGAGCATACAGCCGTGGGATGTGCAAGAGAACTTGATCAGCCGTATTCAGCCTTATACGGGAACAGGCTTTGTGGAATGGAAGGGAGTGAATGCAGCGGTCAGGCTGGATTATGATGCCAGCGTGCTGCGTCTGGAGGTGGAGGCTGTGCAGCATTTGGATCATGACGGGGGACCGTTTGTGTTTTATAAAACATCGTTAGGGCTGGCCTCGGATCGCTGTGGCGGCGCTGCAAGCATGGATTGCGAGCTGTTTTTTACCATAAATCATTCTTCATTTTGAATGGGAGGCTGACAGAATGAATAAACTGCACACAGGCAACGTGTATCCTTGGCAGACGGAGCTGGAGGAATTTATAGAACGGTTGGAAATCGGGCTGAATCGAGTGGAGGACGGCTGGACTCACCAACGTAAGCTTGCTGTGCTGGAAAAGCTGGTTCGTGCTTATACCCCGCATCAGGATGAGAATGGGGCCATCATCGACCCTCATTCTGATAGTGAACGGTATTACTCAACTCCATCCTATGCTTTGGCAGCGGCGGTACTGGTCAAAGAAGGTCGGTATGACTTGCTCGAATCCGCTGCTGCGGCTTTAACGCATAGCATCGCATGTGTGGTGGAAGAGAGGGCCCCGGATCACCATCCAGACTTTTTTCCGATCATGATGATGGGGGCATATCGGCTGCTCAAAAACCTGCTGCCAGAGCAGGCCACAGCATGGAAGCAGCAGTTGAGCCAGATTCAGCCGGAAGATACCTACATTTTTACGATGAGCAAAATGAAAAATCCGAATCGTATGATCAACTGGAACGCGATTATGATTTCCGGTGAGTTTATGCGTGCGGCAGAAGGAATTGCCGCGGATTCGGAATGGATGGAGACGTATATCCGTAGTTATCATTTGCCTCGCTTTACCGGATTGGGATTGTATCAGGATGGTCCGCTGGACCGGCCCAATAGCCCGTTCGCCTACGATATTGTCACACGCTTTCATCTGGGTGTGATGCTGGAGGCGGGATATGATGGCGGGTGTGCCCCTGAACTGCGCGATCATCTTCACAGAGGAGCGCTCAGCTCACTGCTGACGTTATCCCCGCACGGGGAAATTCCGCCGCGTGGAAGAAGCGCTCAGCATCAGTGGAATGAAGCGGCGGCGGCCTTCGTTTTCACGACACATGCGCAGCAGGCTTTTGCAGCGGGCGAGCATGGGCTTGCAGGCGCATTCCGGCGGGCAGCGGACCTGTGCTGGCAGGCAATTGGCCGCTGGCAGACCGACGAAGGCAAGCTGCATATCGTCCGCAACCATTATTCGTCCGAGGCTCGGCATGGCTTCGAGGTGTACTCGAACCATACCTGCTACAGTCTGTGGACGGCTGCTGCGCTGGCTTATACACTTCTGCACGGAGCGGATTTGGAGCGCATTTCACCATGCTCAATTCCGGCGGAAATGGGCAACCGAGTGCTGGAAACGGACGGCTGGTTCCAGACCGTCATTGCGACCGTAGATGGGCAGCAAATGCTCGTGCAGACATCGGTCAATGACCCGTACAATATTCCCGGCATCGTGCGTATTCAGCGTTCCACGCTGCCTCCGCTCATCGGTCCGTCCTCGGCGGGGCATGCAGACCGCGGCTTTACAGGCTTTGCGGAAGGGGATATTTTCCCGCTCAGCTATACCCCGGCCTGGCAAACGGAGGATGGGAAATGGCACAGCCTGTCGGAAGGCATTCCCGGCACGCTGGGGTTCGACCGGGATGGAGGTATTGATCCGTTGGACGGTGGGGGATCGGTACAGATGGAGCAAAGCACCACATCTGATGGAGAGACTGATTTTACGTTGTTGTGGAAGGGTCCGTTTCCGGGCGTGTGGGAAATTCGAACGCAATATCGGCAGGTACCCGGCAAAATTGAGGTGACATATGAGCTTCAAGGCAATATTCAGGCTGTGGGGGCACTTATTCCTTTAATGGCGTATGACGGACGGGAACGCAGTGTCATTCACCATGTCATGTCGGCAGGTGAAGAAAAGGAAAGCATTCGGGTGGAATATGCAGGTGCGAATCTGGAAGTTATTCCAGCAACGAAAGGAACGAATGTCGTGTGGCCAGAAGATCTGGCTGCTGTGGCCTGTCGAAATGGATTACTCAAGGGAGCACGTTTGGAATGCGAGGGTAGCCGTATCTCTTTTATTATTCATTTGCCAGCATAAATAAGGACCGGAACAATCGGATTTTAACATGTGGAAAAGGGAGAGTGAAGAGCAATGACTGAAACAGCAGCATGGCTGGAACAATCGTGGGAGCTGGCCTTGGACAAAACGCTTGCCTTGGCGGCAAGACTGGGGAACGCCTTTCCACATGTTGCAGAAGGTGGACGTTATGATCATCGTGAGGAAGAATGGTGGACGGCAGGCTTTTATCCAGGTTTGCTGTGGCTGGTAAATCGGGCACGTCCTGACAGCGGAGCTGCCAGCATTGCACAGCAGTGCGAGGAACGTCTGGAGAAGGTGCTCTACAACAGTGAAGCCGTAGACCATGATCTTGGCTTTATTTGGCAGCCCAGCGGTGTGGCAGCCCATCGGTTGACTGGAGAGTTGGAGTCCAGAAGACGCGGGTTGTTAGCCGCTAACCTGCTGGCTGCGCGTTTTAACGTGAATGGCCGTTTTATTCGCGCGTGGAATTTCCACGCCAAGGACATGGATACGCGGGGCGTAGCGATTATAGACAGTATGATGAATCTGCCCTTGCTCTATTGGGCTTCGCAGGAAAGCGGGGACCCGCGTTTTGCCGCTCTGGCTGTGCAGCATGCTGATACCGTAGCGCGTGAGTTTGTCCGTGCTGACGGTTCGATTGCGCATGTGGTCGAGTTCGACCCGGAGATTGGAAAAAAACGCGCCGAGCACGGCGGACAGGGATTTGCACCCGGCTCTGCCTGGGCACGTGGCACGTCATGGGCTTTGTACGGTTTTACGCTTTCGTACGGGTATACACGCGATTCGCGTTATTTGAAGGTAGCCGAGAGCACGGCAGACTTTTTCCTGTCCCAACTGGGCGATGCTTGCCTGCCTGTGTGGGATTTTAGAGCGGAGGAGGGACACCGCGAAGCTTGGGATTCGTCTGCTGCGGCGATTGCAGCGAGTGGCCTGCTGGAGCTAGCAAAATATTCGACGCGTGCGGAGCATTTTACGACGGCAGCAGCATCCATTCTCAAGGGCTTGCATGAGACATGTACAGCATGGGAGCAGGATCATGAGGGACTGCTCATGAATGGAACTGTACATTATCCCGAGCAAAAATACATTAACGTGCCCATCATCTACGGCGATTATTTCTTTGTCGAGGCACTGGCAAAATTGCGTGGAGAAGAAGGCTTGTTTAGTGTGTAATTCGGGATGCGGAAAATCTACGGCAGGCCGGACTATTATTTGCGTAGGTATCTTGTAGGGCCGATGAAGGCAGCGTGTGTGTAATTTCATTTACATATACGCTGTTTTTTTATAACCGAAATAGCTGATTCAATTCGATGCTAAAGAACTACTTCTAGCAGGAGAGAGGAGATAGCTTTGTCTAGTTCATACTAAATCAGAGTAAAAATATTGAAGATAAGCTCTTAGCTCTTATAAAATTTTCATTTTAATGCATGGATATAGGTCCTCTTGCTTGTTTATAAGAATTGATTCGTAAATTGACAAATGAGGTAGGCATCCGTATGATAACTTCTTGGACAAAGGGATAAATTGGGTTTTAAATCTCATTTAAAAAGGAGTTATGCATCACCATGGAAACTGCTAATGATAGTGAAAAACAGATATACGGAGGGTTTTGGAAACGGACGGCTGCATTTTTGATTGATCTGATTATTTTAATTGTAATGGTTCTTTTAGTAAGCGGAGTATTTTACACGATGCCATTCCTGCTGGACATGGAGGAGGTTGGCTTCATAAAAGCATTATATATATTGTGGCCACTGATTTTTTGGCTCTTAGTGCCGTGGCTGTATTGTGTGCTTTGGGAGTCATCAAATGCACAAGCAACGCCGGGCAAGCTTGCGTTTTCTCTTATTGTCGTGAACGAGGAAGGAAAACGGCTTGGATTCATGCACGCTTCGGGGCGTTATTGGGTTAAAGCCATATCAGGTGCGATTGCACATATTATATATATCGTTGTTGCTTTTACTCCAAGAAAACAGGGACTACACGATTTCTGTGCCAAAACCTTGGTTGTGAATAAAAAAGAGCTGCAACGACATGAACAGCATCCGTCTTTATCACCAGTATCTACGAATGTCATGAATTGATGAACAGAGAAATTTAGAAAACGATTCCTGTAACAAATTCCGAATTTGATGAAGCAAAAGTAAACAAGGAACCAGCTATTGCCCTGAAAGCATTAGATGGTTTCTTCGTTTTTTCATTATGCCATGAAAACCTCCCTTGCTTAACCTACCTCTTTATCATAGCTTTTCCCCAAAAATGCGATTATAGCGGCCGTTTGCAGTGTAGCGGAGGATTGAGTTTGGAGAATCGCCCTTTGTTTTACGGAGAAATCTCTTCCTTCTTCATAGCGAAATAAAAAAATGTGAGCTGTTCGTACAGTTTCCATGTTCTTTTTAGGTTGTTTTGCGTTATAATGAAAGGATGCACATTATGAACGAATTGGAGGCACAGCCCGATTGACTACTTATCCTTTTGCCTTTGATCCGTCCAAGCCGTTTATTGAGCAGGCAAGTGACTGGATTGCGGATGTATTTTATGAAGTTTTGCCTGAAGTCGGCTTTGAGGTTCGGGATGAACAAATTTATATGGCATTCCAGTTGGAGCGTGCCTATAAGGAAAAGAAAACGATTTTCGCGGAAGCAGGTGTGGGCACAGGCAAAACGCTGGTGTACCTCCTGTACGCTATTGCATATGCCCGGTACATGAGAAAGCCCGCGATTATCGCCTGTGCGGACGAGTCGCTAATTGAACAACTGGTGAAGCCGGAGGGAGATATCGCCAAGCTGGCGCGGCATTTGAGCCTGACGATTGATGCCCGACTGGGTAAGTCGCCGGATCAATATATTTGTCTGAACAAGCTGGATAATGTACGAAGCGGATTGGATGATGACGCGGATGTGTTCCGTGATATCTATCAGGACCTGCCGGATTTTGTCCATTTTCCGGATACGCTACAGTCCTTTACCCCTTACGGGAACCGCAAAGAGTATCCCGAGCTAACGGACGGACAGTGGAGCAGACTGGGCTGGGATGTATTTCAAGATTGTCTCGTTTGCCATCAGCGGCATCGTTGTGGACAGACGTTGTCCCGCGATCATTATCGCAAAGCGGCAGATCTGGTGATCTGCTCTCATGATTTTTATATGGAGCATGTATGGACCTATGAGGCGAGAAAGCGTGAGGGCCAGCTGCCGTTACTGCCGGAGCACAGCTCTGTTGTCTTTGACGAAGGGCATCTGCTGGAGACAGCGGCGCAGAATGCACTCACTTATAAGCTTAAGCACGCTCAATTTGAGGCTATTATTACCCGTCTGCTGGAGGGGGAAGTGCGAGAGTCGCTGGCAATGACGATTGAAGATGCGATATCCCAAAGTGAAGCCTTGTTCGCTGTGCTCGATAAGAACAGTCAGCCGGTACAGGGTTCTAATCGCAAGGAGTTTACTTTGAATGAGTCGCTGATTCAAGAGGTAAACCGCTTTGGCGAACTGATTGGCACGATTGAAGAGGAGCTTGTATTTGAAAGCGGGTTATTTTCTCTGGATGAGTACCAGGTCAAAATCGTGGAAGAGCATCTGGAAATGATTCAAACGGCGCTGGCCTTGTTTAAGCGTCCGGAACTCCTGATTTCGTGGGTGATGGAGGATCAGGATGGATTAACGCTTGTGGTTATGCCCAAGATGGTAAAGGAGATTCTCAAAGATCGAGTATTTGCGCAGCATATACCGATTGTATTCTCATCAGCTACACTTTCTGTGGAGAGCTCCTTTGATTATATGGCGCAAAGCCTCGGTATAGAAAATCCGCTCACGTTTTCCGTTGCTTCACCGTATGATTACAACGATCAGATGCAAGCTTCATTATATCCGTTGCAGGCGGGGCATGATCCAATCCAGAGAGCGTTGGCTCTGCTGGAGAAATCGCAAGGAAAAGCGCTTATCCTGTTTCCTTCACACGAGGAACTGGATGCATTCAGAACGGGTCTCGCGGCTTACCATGAAGCGTTTGCTTTTCGTTTTCTGTATGAAGGATCGGCTGAAATCAGCCATCTGATCTCATCTTTCCAGAATGATGAGGAAAGCGTCTTGTGTGCTGTAACGTTATGGGAAGGACTGGATATTCCAGGCCCGTCCCTGTCGCACGTCATCATCTGGTCGCTGCCTTTTCCTCCCAATGATCCGGTTTTTACGGCACTGCGCAAGGATGCGACAGATCCGTTTATGGAGATAGATATGCCTCACATGGCACTCAGACTCAGACAAGGCATCGGGCGATTAATTCGCTCCCGTAATGATCGGGGCTGGATATCCATCATGGGCCAGGATCTGAACCGCGAAGAAGTACGTACACAGGTTTTACAACTACTGCCTGCGGGCGTAGAATGCACTGTAATCGAAGGAAATCCGGAGGGAATGAAGACATGTTAAATTTTACATCGTACACGGTAGATCAGATTAGAGACGCTTTTGGTATTTTGAGTGGGCAGCGTTATGAATTTATAATTGATGTAGAGGTTGAAGAGGACGACGAGCTATACACAGAAAACGGACTGTATATTCGTACGCTTTATTTAGTAGACGAGGAGAAAACAGGAATATTGAAATACGAGCTGATTGAAAAAGTTACGAACCGTTACATCGAGCTTGAGCTGGAAGAGGATGAGTTGCAGGCTGTCGAGAGCTTCTGCAAAGAGCATGTGCAGGACGGAGCCGTAAAGTAACGTAATAGATCGCTTGGCTGTGATTGCCACCGTATAACGAAGTAGGTAAAGGAGTTCTGATGTCATGGATCAGGCTCCTTTTTTTCATGCTCATTCAAGCAGGGGTGGGCTGTGAAAGAAGATATTTGACAAATGATTGAAATAAACATAAAATCTTATTGCACCAATACACACCGTATTACTATGCTTTTTCGGGGGATGACGGCGAGCTTCTCCGGCAATAGGTCGCTATTTTTTGACCATTGGTTTATTAGGATTCGCTATTAAAAGGAGCATGAAATCATGAATGTATATCATAATACCTTGGAATTAATCGGGCGCACACCGCTAGTAGAACTGAACAGCTATTCTCTGCCGAGGGGGATTCGTCTGTTCGCTAAGCTGGAATTTATGAACCCCGGTGGCAGCGTGAAGGATCGGGTGGGCAAGGCTCTGATTGAAAAAGCCTTAAAAACAGGTCAGTTGAAGCCGGGGGGAACTTTAATTGAAGCCACAGCAGGCAATGCAGGTATCGGTCTTGCGATGGCAGCGCTTCATTATAATATCTCGGTTATTTTTGCTGTGCCTGAAAAGTTCAGTCAAGAAAAGCAAGATTTAATGAAGGCGCTGGGAGCGCGTATCGTTCATACCCCGACAAGTGAGGGGATGAAGGGAGCCATCGAGAAAACGAAGGAGCTGGCTGCTGAATTTCAAGATGCCTATTTGCCGCGTCAATTCAGCAATCCTGATAATCCAGAGACTTATTACACGACAATGGGACCGGAAATTTGGAACGATCTGGACGGAAAAGTAGATGTATTTGTAGCAGGAGCAGGTTCGGGGGGAACCTTTATGGGGACCTCGCGTTACCTCAAGGAGCAAAATGCATCCATAAAAACCGTAATCGTAGAGCCGGAAGGTTCGATTTTGAACGGCGGAGAATCGGGTTCGCATAAAACGGAAGGGATTGGTATGGAACTGATTCCCGAGTTTGTGGACAAAGGTTATTTTAATGCCATTCATACGATTAGCGACGTCAATGCGTTCGACCGTGTCAAGGAGCTGGCAGCGCGTGAAGGACTTCTTGTCGGCAGTTCTTCCGGGTCGGCATTACATGCCGCTTTACTGGAAGCTGAGAACGCACCGGATGGCGCACATATCGTCACCATTTTTCCAGATAGCAGCGAACGCTATCTGAGCAAAAAAATATATGAAGGCGGGATATAAAATGAAACGTAAAACAAAGCTGATTCACGGCGGCCTCCCCACCGATCCGCATACGGGTGCAGTTAACGTTCCTATTTATCAGGTAAGCACTTATGAACAAGAGGAAATCGGCGTTCATAAAGGCTACGAATATTCGCGTACAGGCAATCCGACTCGCTTTGCACTGGAAGAGCTGATCAAGGAGCTGGAGGAAGGAAAACGCGGTTTTGCTTTCGGCTCGGGGATGGCAGCGATCCATGCGGTATTTTCACTGTTTAATGCTGGAGATCATATTTTACTGACCGATGATGTATACGGGGGCACCTACCGTATTGTAAGCAAGGTGCTTAACCGGATTGGCATTGAGGCTACATTTGTAGATACGACGAACCTGGAGGCTATCTCCCAAGCGATCCGTCCGAATACGAAGGCACTGTATGTAGAAACGCCTACGAATCCGCTGCTGAAAGTTACGGATATCCGTACGGTTTCGGAGCTGGTGAAAAAGCATGACCTATTGCTGATCGTGGATAATACATTTGCCACTCCATATTGGCAGACACCACTTACGCTTGGAGCCGATATCGTTATTCACTCGGCTACCAAATATTTGGGCGGGCACAGCGATGTTGTAGCCGGTCTGGCTGTTGTGAACAGCGACGAGTTGGGTGAGCAGCTTCATTTTCTGCAAAATGCCATTGGTGCTATTCTCGGCCCGCAGGATTCCTGGTTACTGATCCGCGGTATTAAAACATTGGGTCTGCGTATGGAAGCGATTGAGCAAAATGCCAAGGAAATTGCGATCTATTTGGAGAAGCATCCGAAGGTTAACAAAGTGTATTACCCTGGACTGGAAAGCCATTCGCAGCACGAGCTGTCCAAAATTCAGGCCGATGGCTTTGGCGGTATTATTTCCTTTGATGTAGGTAGCGATGCCAATGCGGTCGCACTACTGAAAAAACTGAAATTTTTTACGCTGGCTGAGAGCCTGGGAGCGGTTGAAAGTCTGATTAGTGTTCCGGCACGTATGACACATGCCTCCATTCCGGTAGAACGCCGCGCAGAATTGGGCATTACCGAAGGACTGGTACGGATCTCCGTAGGGATTGAAGATCTGGAGGATTTAATCGAGGACTTACAGGTGGCATTGCAAGGCTAAGAATCGTTTTGACTATTTGGATCTACTTAATTATGCGAAACAACTAAACGATATAGAGTGGCAGAGAAGCTAAGGATTCTGAAATTAATGCGTTATGGCGGCATTTTGACCAGATCAATGATAGATTATTGGAGTAGTTTGATCTTCTACGGAATAGCAATAATTCTGTGGAATTCGCGAAAATCAGTTAAATAATAATGCTCAATACAAAGGAATTATTTTGAAGTTTGTTCCATGTCGCGCATCATCGTCATGATCTCCATTGTTTTCTCTCCAATTTTGAAAGTAGTAACTTTTTTCTAAACATACTATACCCTAGTGTGGATAGCAATAATCACGACAGATATAAATAGGCTTAAATGTATAGAAATTTTCAATAACGAAGTTAAGCACTCTGCTTTCTTCGTTTTTCTGTTTTTTAAGCATAGCCTCTTTTTTTTGGAAGAAGAAAGGAGTACGCAAAGGCGATAACGAATAGCTTTATATAGTTAAAATGAATGTTAACGGAGTATTATCGCGACGTCTCTGAGGAAACAAAAACCTGGAGGGGGAATGTTATGAGGTTCACGCATCTGGAAAAAGCAACAACTGTGCTGTTGGATCATCCGGTTCGTCTGACGTCTGCTTATGCAGTCGGTCCGGTCAAGCTGCCGGAAAATTGCGGTGTGGGTAGGGCATGGTCCGATCTTTTTACCCCTGAGGAATGGGATTTGGAAAGGGCTTGTAATGAAGAGGGACTGGAGCTTTCGGCTGGAGGAACGGCATCGTGCCGCTTATTAACTGATCTGGACCCCCGAAACGCAGAATTGAATTTAGGTGTCTTTCCGCCCCTGAATGAGCAAGAAAGGCTTTTGCTGGTTTCCAATCTTCACTGCGAGGCAGCACAGGAAGTGATTTTCAGACCGTTTGAAGGAACAGGACAAATTTGGGTGGACGGCATATTGGTTTATGCGGAATCCGGTCCTTTGCGCTTGGTTCTGGAGGAAGGAAATCATACGGTGGTGGTCGTTGCAGCCTTTATTCCCGATGAAGCTCGCTCTATTCGGATTAGTGGAACTCATACGTATGATAGTGCAGATGTGACGGAGCTGCATCAGGAATTCGTAGAGCGCAATATACGTTTTCATATGGCATGGCTGGAGGTGGAGAAACCCGCTGGCAGGGAGGGGGAAGACAGTCCAATCTCTTTTTATTTGCTGCGCAAGGATCGCATAGATCTTCCTGTAGATCAGCCGTTATGGGTTGAGGTAACGAATGATGAGGGAACATTGCTGGACCGATTTCAGGCGGTTTGGGAGCAGGAGCAGCAATATGCCTGGGATGAGGAAGTTACCGGGAATACGGGAATGCTGCATTTTACGGTTACATATCAGGACCATGAGGCAAGAGAGCATTATTTTGTGTACTCGATGCTTGTGCGGTCTTTGTTGGCGGTTGTGGAGGGATTGCAAGAAGAGTACGACCAGTATAATCAATTCTATAATATAGATGCTTCTGGCTCTGCGAGGAAATTACAGGCAAAAGGCTTGCTGGAGGAGCTGAAAAGGTTAACGGCTTTGCCGGAAGACCCTTTTGAAGTCTGGGATATTCGCATTGTGCGGGAATATATCAAGCTGCTAAAACAGATTTTCACACATGCGTACATGGAACGGCCTCAGCATCCATATCGGGAAGATAACATCCTTTTGTGCCCTGACGGGATTGGCGAAGGCTTTTTTGTCTCTCGTTTGGACAACAGCCTGCAACGCTACACGATACAGCTTCCCCGAAGCTATTCGGCGGATCGGCAGTATCCTCTCATCGTCCTGATGCCGGGCAAACGGTATGAGCTGGGTCTGCCAGATTTTCAGAAACGGGGCTTTGGACAGGGCTGGGAAGAGGAAGGGATATTCGTCACTTTTTCGTGCCGTGGAGTTACGCTGGGCAGTTACATTGGCGAAGCCGCTTTTCTGGAGGCGCTGGATGTTATTCTGCAAGCGTACCAGGTGGATAAAGACCGAATCTATCTGACGGGCTATTCTAACGGCGCATATGCTGCCTGGGCGATGGCACAGGCTTATCCTTCGCGTTTTGCGGCTATTGCCGTCATTGCTGGTGCACCGCATCCGAAGCATCTGATGAACTTACTGAATATGCCCATATTCAATGTGATTGGAGATCAGGATTACTTGTTTGCGCAAGCTTATACGGCTCCTGAAACCGAGCTTTCATCCGACCATTATAAAGGAGTAGTGGAACGGTGTGCCAACCATTGGGATACACATGAGCTGAGGCTTTTGGACGGTGTACTGAGCTGGCTTATGCAATGGAAGAGAGTAATGGTACCTCAGCGTATTGCCTACCGAACGGAGCGGGGGAGACATAACCGCGCGTATTGGCTGGAACTGACGCAAGTGGATGAAAACGAGGAATATGCCGAGCTGTACGGTGAATTAAGCCAAACGGGTGAACTGGATATTAGAGCCATCCACGTCGATGAATTTATTATTCACCTCTCACATGAGATCCTGCCATTGGAGCTTGCCCATGTCCGTATTGGTGCGCGGGTTTTCGTGTTGGATTTGCTAGAATATAACCGCTTTCGCTTTGTTAAAATAGAGTCGCGGAAACGCCCCTCACCTGAATATCGATTGATTGCTGAACGCGGTAGCGTAGCGTATGGAAGTTATGGAAAAGAAACGGATGACAAAACGGCATTGTGCAGGTTAAAAAGCGCAGGTCGGAATCCTTCTGGCCATGGTATGGGAGTGCTCGACGTTTATATGGATCGTCTGCATATTGTCCTTCCCTCCAGCTATGCTTCACCCGAAGAAGAGCAGGCGGTAAAACGGACGGCGAAGGCTTTGGCCAGCCCACGCACAGCGACCTGGAATCCATATATTGACGTTCATTATCCAGTGACGTCCTCTCACATGATTTCGGAGGAAGAACTGGCTGACAGTAACGTTATTTGCATCACTTCGGGCTTGTCCAGACATGAGCTGCTTCAGCGGCATCAAGCCCATTTGCAGATCACCTGTACGGAAAAAGGGTATATACTGGACGGCGATTTTACGGCAGGCGAGTATTGTCTTTCGTATATCCAGCCTGCCCCGTGGTCCACAAGCCAACAAATGCTTGTTGTGGCGACCAATTCTCCCCGCATGCTAGGTAAAAACCTGTTCACGCGCAGACTGATTGTGCCTGGTTATTTTAACGGTCTGCACCCGTATTTGAACAAGGATATTATCGTGTATGACAGCAAGGGTGTGCGGGCTTTTAATTTTAATTCCATAAATCATGCGCAGCAAAAGCTGCAAGGTTGAACCAAAAGCCGTAATTAAAAAACCGTCCGGAGGCACGCTGGCGATCCTGACGGTTTTTTGCTGCTTTATTGCAGTGGTTTGTCGTAGTCATAACGTCATATATAGAAGGGCATTAGGACAAATCAGTTTTTATACTGCTCCATCAGATATACGATCTTGACCTCATCGGCCAAATCGCCAAAGGGTTCATAAGGATTCTCCTGAATGATATGATATAAACGCTGAACTCGTTCCTTCGGCAGTTTGCGCACATATCTGGAAATAAAACCGGAGTGCGTGACCACGTAGCGCTTTTTACGGACAGCCGCACTGGCAACACGGACGAGAATATCCTCGCCTCCTGCCATTTCCAGAATGCGACGTTCATAAAAGGTCACGTAACGGAACGTCCGATCCTTAATTAGCTCGCGATTTAATCTGGCAATCTCTCCGATATATCTGACCATAAGCGGTTCAAAGCTTTTGATCAGGAGAGGGTCGAGCGTTAGCTCCATATCCTTGCGGAGAACAAAGGCTTGCAGCAAGGCGACCTGTTGGAGCCTTATCCGGTCGTTGTGGATGAGTGCGGCAATCTCGCGCAGCATTTCATAGGAAACACGCTCGCTGAGCTGTCGCAGGGCAACCGCATTTTTATGATTGATGTTCAGGCCCTCTTTAATCTGCTCAATGCGGCCTCTGAACAGGCGTATAAGCTGCCTGCGCTGCTCATAGGAACGAATACGCTGCTGTAAAAACACCAAGGGTAGCAGGAGAAGTGCGCCAACGATACCACACAGGAGCATTTGCTGGGTTGAATGGCCGAAAAAGACGGCGGCGATCAGCAGCACGATGCCGAAGGCTAGGTCCTTGCGAAAATAAAGCTTGGCTCTATGGTGGGCATATTGCTCTACAGGAACCAGTGCATTCCGACCGCAAGACGTACATTTATCTTCCCATAGGGCAGTAAACTGTCCGCAACGCTTGCATATCCGCAGTCTTTGGTACGCATGCTCGGTGTGGATAAACGGACGAAATTGTACAGGTTGCTTGGCACTACTCATTGCGATCACTTCTCAGGTTCAGCAGGGCTAGAAGCTCGGTGTCCATTTGTGTAATCGAGGGAGCGCGTTTTTTATGTATAGAGTAGATGATTAATTTGATGGCGACAAAAAGAAACAAAATCGCCAAACATCCGTATGAGATCATAGTGTACTTCCTCTTTCTGCTCAGATTTTTACAGCGATATTTTACAAGGGCGGGTTTCGCTTCTGTTATTTTTGTCGTATAAAGGAGAAGGCTGGTGCCCGATTGCCCTTGTTGGGGTATAATTATATCACTACTGCAGGATATTGGTAAAATCCCGCGGTATAATAGACTTTTTGGCAGTATTCAGGCTATTCGGGCATGATTTTCAGCTGGCTCTCATGTAAAACTCATTATAATTTAATAGTAGGGGAGTACAACTGTAATTTAGAATGAGAACTAACCGGCAAAGGGGTACAAGCGATGTTTAGTAGAGACAGAAAATGGTTTTTGGTCATCGGAATCATATGTGCAATGATCATGACCTCAATTTCGGCATGGCAGCCGCAGACGGCGAAGGCCGCTTCAACCTCCGCCTCCAAGGTGGATGCGGTGCTGGTTGTCGATGTGAGTAATTCCATGAATACCAGTGATCCAGGCAAAATTGGCAATGAAGCCATGAAAATGTTCATTGATATGCTGTCGACGCAAAATGACAAGGTCGGCATTGTAGCGTATACGGATGTCGTACAGCGCGAGAAGGCTTTGCTTAATATTACGTCCGAAGCGGACAAGCAGGAACTGAAGTCGTTCATTGACGGACTGAACCGGGGGGCGTATACTGACACCTCCGTAGGTGTCAAGGAAGCGATCCGCATTTTGCAGGATGGCAAAACAGCCGGACACGCGCCTATGATCGTTATGCTGGCCGATGGTAACAACGATTTAAATAAAACGACGGGCAGAACTGAAAGCCAGTCCGATCAGGATATGGCGAAGGCTGTGGCCGAAGCTAAAAATAGCGGCGTTCCGATCTACACCATTGGTTTGAATGCAGACGGAAAATTGAATAAAAACAAGCTCGCAGACATTGCGCAGCAAACGGGCGGTAAATCTTTTATTACAAGCTCGGCGGATGACCTGCCGAACATCTTGAGTGAAATCTTCGCCAGCAATTTGAAGCTGAAGGTTGTTCCTTTGAAGTCCATTACAGCGAACGGCAGCTATCAGGACGTTACGGTAACTGTACCGAACGATAGTGTGCTGGAGGCTAACATTTCGATTATGTCCTCCAAGCCGGTGGATGCGAGACTGATAGACCCGTCGGGCAATACCAAGCCGATTCCTTCAAGTGATGTACTGCTGTCCAAGTCGAAAAGCTACTCGCTGATAAAGCTGCTCAAGCCTGTGGCTGGCGACTGGAAGCTCCAGGTCAAGGGAGTCCAGCAGGATCAGATTGATATTAATCTGGTGTTCAACTATGATTTGGAGCTGAAACTGGACGCACCGCCTGCCAAAGCTTACAAAAAAGGTGACGCAATCCAAATTCGTTCCTACCTGACGAGTAACAATCAGCAGCTTCAGGATCAGGAACTGTATGCCAATATGAATGCAGTTTTGAAGGTCAAGGACCTCGATTCCGGTACAACGAATGAGGTTCCATTGAAAAATGAGGGGGATGCCTTTACTGGCTCCTACACGATACCGGATGAGCATGACTATGAACTAACCGTCAGAGCAGAGGAAAAGAGCTTCTATCGTGAAACCCAGCCTGTGACCATCAGTGCCAAGGCTGTGGTGGGCAGTGGCACGAATAACGGGACTACGCCAGCGCCGGCAGCACCTGCCGAGAAGTCCAAGCTGCTGCCACTCATTCTTGCAGGGCTGGGACTGCTTGTTCTGCTGGTTGCCGCATTTTTCATCTGGAAGGCTGTCAAAAAAGCCAACCGTGGCTTCGTTGGACAAATCGTTCTTGAAATCCGGGACGAAAATACCGGTGAAAAAACGTATCCGCAATACAAAAAGCTGAACACCTTCCGGGGTAAATTCAATCTGCACCAGTTGCTGCAACTGGCACCGGAATTTGCCGGAACCGATAAGGTGGTGTTCACGCCAGGCAATCAGGACCGTATCATGGTGCGCAGCACTTCGGAGATTACGATTGAAAAATCCGGACGCGCTGTAGATACAGGCAGTGGTCTTGAACTGAAAAACGGCGATCGTCTGACGATTCCGCTGGCAAGCGTGGACAAAACCATTTTGCTGGAATTCATTTCAGTAAACAGCTAAACGAACCCTTAGGAGGTCAAATCTATGAAACCAGTAGTTAGAGAGCATATCCAGCAATTAGACGTATCACTCGGCGGAGGGATCGTAAGCGATAAAATCAGGGTTGATACCATTGATAATCCCATTTTGATTATCGGACTCGGAGGGACGGGTATTGATGCCCTCCTCCGCTTGAAATATCAAATTAACCGCAGATTCAAGCTGCCGGCAGATCCGGTTTCCAAGAAAAAGAGCGAGAAGCCGGACAACGTGGAATTTCTCGCTTTTGAAACGAATGAGCAGGATCGCAACAAAAAATATAAAGGGATCGGCTTGGACCCAATCAACGAGTTTGTACTGCTGTCCAATGCGGAAATCGGTGGCTTGCTGCAAAACCGCAGCATTTTGGAGCCATACATTACGGATTGGCTGTCACCCGAGCTGAGCATTACCGATGGCATGAACGGTGCGGCAGGGGTGCGGCAGGCTGGACGTTTGCTGCTGTTCACCAAAATTAATCAAGTCGTGCAAAGCATTGACAAGAAAATCAAAACCCTGTCTGAAGGCACCAATAAGAAGCTGATGGTGTTCCTGCTGTCCGGTTTGTCCGGCGGTACGGGGAGCGGTACCTTCCTCGATATCTCGTATATCGTCAGAGGGATTATTGAGCGTGATTACGGCTCCGCAGGTATAGACCGTGTAAATACATTGGGATATCTGTTTACGCCGGACATTAACCTGGCGAACAAAAGCCTGAGCGAGCATACACGCGAATATATTAAAAAGAACGGCTATGCCGCGCTCAAAGAGCTGGACTACTGGATGAATGTGGACAGCCGCGGAGAACGGTTCAAGCAGCAGTATGGCAACATTTTGACCGTGAATTCACCGCTGCCGCCGTTTAATCTGTGTCATCTCATTTCAGCGACGAATACCGAAGGCAAGCTGCTGGAAAACGCCTATGATTACTGCATGAATGTTACCGCCGAGAACATCACCAACTTTATGGCAAGTGAGGAAAAGCAGTCAGGCGAAGAGTTTGCGATTCATGACTATATCAGCAACATCCGTACCAATATTGCACAAATGAACAAGGCATATCCTGCCAACTACGATTACAATATTATCGGGGCTTCATCGGCGGTACTGCCGATGGAGGAAATGACGACATATCTGGCCTACCGGATGTTCGGTAAAATGTCCAAAATGTTCGAGCAATCGCCGAATCAAGAGGATGTGGAGAAGTTTGCCCGCAAGCTGGGTGTCGATCTGGACAGCATGATCAAAAACTTTGAATCTCGTGTTCCCGAACCGCTGCCAGGCTTTGAAAACAGCGAACGATTAAGCTACAACAATGTGGTCAAAATGCAAGTCGTGAATATGGACACAGAGCTGGAGCAGACGTTCCTGACCCGTGCACGTGAGGAATATATCAAGGCGAAGAAACAGCTTCCGGGTGAAATTACGGGGCAGTTTACCGACCAAATCCGTCGGATGTTCCTGCATCCCGAGCAAGGGCCGTTCTATGTGTCCCGTATGATTTATACGGAAAAAGGCTTTAGCTTGCTGAAAATGCTGCTTTCATACATTGAGACGCTGCGTGAATCACTGCATCGTATCCCAACGGATATTGAATGGGCGCGTGAACAGGCGGACGAAAAGCTGGGCGACGCCAAGAGCGCGTTCGTGTCCAAGGATAAAAAGAAAAATGCATACATTGAAGCGAAAATCAATGAATACTGGCTTCGGGCCGATGTGGAGCGTACAGAGCAGCTTATTGAATTTTATGAAGACCTGTATGATCTGCTGAATAAGGAAAACAGTCGCATTTATAATGTATTTACTGAAATTTTGAATGCTCTGAGCGCGATTTTCGAGAAGAATGGCGATCTGCTGATTAACGGCGAGGAGCAGTCCGATCACAGAGGCAACAAGACGTACTACTGGAATCTGGTCAGTGTGCCGGATATTTCCGAAGTCGTAACCAAGCTGCTGGATAAGCGTGATGGTGACGATCTGATTCGTGATTTTGCCCAAGAGTTGTTAGAAAATTCAGATCAATGGGTGAAGGATCAGGATATCGACATCATTAGTTCCATCTCCAACTTCCTGACCGACAAGTTCGGTGATCTGATTACCCGTTCGATGGAGGATTTCCTCGTGATGAAATACGGGCAGGATGAGGCCATTGACAAATTCGTGGAGCGCTATATTGCAAGTAAGCTGGATGAAGAAGCTGTGCCTGTGTTCCATCTGAGCAATAGCTCGGGTAACCTGTATTTCCCGTCATGGGGCTTCGTCTCGGTTCCGGTGCAGTCGCCTAACATTCTGAAAGGTGTTCGCAATTATCAAAATAATGCCATTGGTAAATCACACTTTACAATTAAGGAAAGCGAAGTCCGTAACCGGATTTTCTGGCTCAATACGCGCAATGGTGTGCCGTTGTTTGTATATACACCGCTCAAGGTGTATGAAGAAAGCTATGAAAAAACGATTCTTGACCGCGAAGGTATTGGCCGTCATCTGGTACAAACAGGCCAGAACAACTGGACGAATCTGCCGTCACCGATTCCTGAAAAATCGTGGGGAGAGACGTATGTCAATTCGCGTGTGCAAGCTTACAATGCCCGCATCCGTAACGACTTCGACCGTGCCAAGTCACTTGGCGTGATCCGTGAGAAGGATGTTGACCAGAATACGAGCAGCCGCTTTACTGTGCTGCGTTCACGTGCGCTGGATCTGAATGGTCTGCTGGCAGGCTACGATATGCGTTTGCAGGAATCCAAGCCGAATCTGGGTGAGGTGAAGAGAGCGTGGTCCGAGCTGAAGCGTCTGCTGGCTGAAGGGCTGGAACAGGCGGGAAGCAAGGACATCTTTGGCAGCATCAATGAAGAAATGGCGAAGGAAAACCTGATCCGTTCACCGGAGTTAACGCAGGTGGTTCGTGAAGAGCTGGCGAAATATACTCAAATGGAAGCGAAGGCCGCCGAGCTGGAAGCCTTGCTGGGCAAATATCAGGATGAGGAAAAATGGCTGGATCAGTTCATTCAGGCACTCTATACCGACACGATTACGAAGAAAGGCGCTTTATACGTCTATGACCGTGACGAAGAGGAAGAGGCTTGGGAGCCATTTGCCAATGTCATGAAGAGTCGTAATTACGTGGAGTTTGAAGTGTTTACGAACTTCCGTGGTCTGCAAGAGAAAAAATATGCAGCCCTGATGCGTAAGGCGGACCGCCGTGATGCTGTACTGACTTCGTCTGAGGATATTACGCCGCTCTTGGCGAAGCTGGATGAACTGGCTGCAATCTACTTGGAAGCCCGGAATCAATTGGAATATGAAAAGGTGGAGCTGGCTAACGGAGCGGATCTCTATGCGTTCTACGCTCAAATGTCCGGGAAACTAAACGATATTCGTAGAAAGTTGAAGTAAAGTATGAGAGAGCAGCTGTTACGTTATGCGGCTGACTATGCAGCCGCAGAGGATCAATTCATCGGTAGCGGGGATGGACGCAGCAGCATCCATTTCCCGTCCGTGTTTCTTTTTATCGGTGACCGTATGGGCCCGGTGATGAACACCATTGAAGATATCAACCGGACCAAGTGGGATAACAGTACGGGGGTAACGTACATTCACATCCGGTCGCAGGAGGAGCCTGCCACTGTAGATTGTCCGGTGGGTGCCATTGTCCATGCGGTAGCAGTACCGGAGGAAAGTAGCCACAAAACCGGACGACGTGATTTGCATCAGGCTTTTTATACACATGAATCGCAGTTGATTGAGCTTAACAACGCGTTGCGCCGGGCTAGTGGGCACTTGGCGGATTACGGTCGTTTGTATTCCTCGTTCGAGCGTGTCCATTTGTCGATCCTGACGACAGCCGACGATCCCATGAATGTATTGGTTCCCGAGATTACGTTGTTGGCGGAATACATTTTTGCGCAGTCCTTTAAGTCGGTACAGATGGATCTGTACGTATTAGTCAGCGAAAGCGATCAGACAGCCCAATTTGGCTATAGCAGCGCAGCGTCAGTCGCTTTTATGAGGGAACTGGACTATATCCAAAGTCCAGATTATACGTTCACGGCGCCACTGCATATGACTGAGGACAAACTGACCATTCCAGTATCGCATGCTCCGTCGCCGTTGTTCGATCTCGTCTATGTGCTGTCCGACAAGAACGAACGCGGTGTAACGGTGCCGAATAGCCTGCGAGAGAGCTGTGATATCATTTGCCACATTCAGCTTCTCAAAAACCGCTATCAGGCGGGAGATTCCTATCGGTCACAGGATGGCGGGTACAACAATACATCGTTTAAAAACAACATTATGACGGAATCCGGGCGGCAGGGCTATGTGTCGGCCGGATTTTCCCGGGTCAAGCGCCCTAATGAGTCGATTGCGCTTACAGTGCTGCATCACTTTTATGTGAAGCTGCTGGCGCGTATGAGAACAGAGCAGGAATGGGATATACGCGATAAGCTGGATTATTTCGGCTTGGATGCTGCCGAGCGCAGCCGTACACGTAATGACCTCGTTCCTGGTAATGAGGTCATTACGGACATGAGCGCTTTAATGACCAGCGGAGCCAGCTACGGCTCGTTAAAGCGAATGACGCTGCGCGAGGCGGAGGAAGCCTTGTTCGGACAGGGCTGCGAAGCCTTTTTTCGCGATAATTGTGAACGGATCGTACACAAACGGTTGGGGGATTTTCAGGCGGAATTACGTCTGCAAACGTCTGTGAACGAATCGGCTAGGGAGCACCCCGAGATCGGTTTGTTCGAGCTTACGGACTGGACGGATGAGAATAAGACCGGGAATGTGCTTACCGTCATTCGAGGACTGATTCGAGATACGTCCAATGACTTGCAGATCAGCGCTGCTGAGCTGGATGCCCTGTATAGCGGACGAGTGGAAGACCAACCCTTTCAACGTTTGCCGCTGATGGATAAACATAATGTGCGCAGCTTGATCCGTTACCTGATCGAGACGGTCTATGGTCACAAGCTAAACATGCTGTGGATTCAAACGGACCTGGAGCTACTTCGCCGTTATGAGCTGGCTCTTGAAAAATGGCATATGCAGGCGAAGCATATTACCGTACAGCTTGCCAATCTGGAGCGTGATCTGCATCAGGCTGCAACGGACAGCGTCCGTCAGGCTGACAGCTATACAGGTCAAAACCTGTTTGAGTACTATGAGCGTGTGACGGAGGATGTCATGCGTGAGCTGGAGACCAAGCGGGGAAAAGCTGTATTCTTTGATGCCCGGCACATGGGTCCTGTATCCGGTTTGTTGGATGGCGGTCCGTCCAAGCTGGTGGATCGACTCACACAGACTTGCCGCACCCTGATCCTCAGCGCACAGCCGTTTAACCAGACATTCGAGGAAGAATTGCTGCGGCGGGCGAATGTGGCTGCTGCCTATGAAAACCGACTGGTCGTTCCGAAGGATGAGCTGTTTAAAAAACTGTACCAAACGCTGGAGGAAAACGGCGGTATTAACGTACGTTTGCTGGATTACACCCATGAGCATCGGTATGAGGAAAAATATTTTTTTGGTGACTATGAAGGCGAATTTCTCCCGTATGCGCTGGATGTGGATATTACCTCGCGTATTTACAAGCTGGGGTTTGTGCATGAGCGTCGCAGCAGCGGGGTAGAAAAGCTTCATTTGATGGGTGGTTTCCATCTGGAGGATCTGATGGTCTACCGCAACGGCAAGACGTATTATGAGACATATATCGCGAATGGTTTCGTGTTTCACGGGATCAATGCGGATCGGCTGCCGGAACTGCGGTAGCAACATAGTAATCCCACGAGGAATTTTCAAAATCCTCCTACTTTAATTATGGAAGGAAGCAACGATTCTTATGAAGCAGCGTAAATTTAATGTTCTCCTGCTGCTGTTCGGCTTGCTGGGCGCCGTAGTCGGCTTCATCATTGGAGAGCTGATTCTTAACAAACTGATAGGGTACTGGCCACATATCATCGTGATTGGGCTGTATTTTGGCATCATGGCGCTGTGTATTGGTCTCGGATGCCTGCTCGGCGAATGGATTTCGCCACAACTGAACGGGCCGTCATGGCGGCAGCGTTACTCCGGTCTGTCCTGGAAGCTGCTGGTCCCTGCTACGCTGGTGATGCTTTTCGTAGCAGGGCTGTTGCTGGAGTTGGGCTATCAGGTGAACCCGGAAGGTCGCAAAAGCGTACAGGATCTCGTGCTCGTCATTGATAATTCCGGGAGTATGGAACAAACAGATCCCGACAATGAACGTCTGACAGCCGCCAAGAGTCTAATTGGCCAAATGGATGGAGACAAGCGGGTAGCCATTGTTTCCTTTGAGTCCACTGCGCAGTTGGTTCAGCCGTTTACCCCGATTGGCACAGCTGCGGAGAAGCAAGCCGTTTATGCCAAAATTGACAGTATGCAGACCTTAATAACAGGCGGCACAGAAATCGGTCTTGCTTTGGATGAAACCATCAAGGAAATCGAAACTCAGGGTAATGCGGATAAGGGCTCTCTCGTCATTATGCTGTCTGACGGCTTTAGTGAGTTGGATACTCGGACGGCATTGGCTCCTTACATCTCCCGGCAGATTCCGATTAATACGATCGGGCTGAAGCTCGCTGAATCCGATGGTATAGCATTATTGCAAAATATTGCTGGGCTGACGGGCGGAGCCTACTCCAACGTAGCGAATGCCCAAGGTCTTGCTCAGGCGTTCGGTAAAATTTATGACAAAATCGGCGACCGTACACTGGTAACAGAGCGAACAGGTGAATATGCGGACAGTCTGTATTTTGCCATTTATCGTGTTACTGCACTGGTGATTATCGGCGTCCTGCTGGGATTGGCACTCGGACTGATGTTCGATAACCGTTTTCTGGCGCGGAATTTCGCGATTGGCGGGGTTCCTGCCGGATTGCTGGCTGGCTTTATTTTGGAAAAGGGCCTGTCCGGCTCGTCCATCGGTGATTTGCTGATTCGTTTGGTGGCAGCGCTCGTATTGGCGAACCTGATCGCCGTCTTCTCGCTCGTATTGCCAGTTGCGGAAAATACTCGCCGTTCTTCCGGCGGAGGAAGCCCTGGTAACCCATCAGGTAGCCGGAGAGGGGAAACGGAAGGCCCGCCGCGCAATCGACGCAGCAGTGGATTTTAGAACGGGAGGCTGGAGCTAATGCAGTATAGGGATGCACAGCCCGGTGATCCTGCTATTTCGGAGCTGAGCCACAAAATTGACGACAACCGGGTTGTGCTTCGCTGGCAGTGGCCAGAAGGAATCGCCGTGGTATATATTGCGAAACAATTAGCCGATCCGGGTGTGAACGGGCAAGAAGACGCCGAAGCGTTGCCGGCTTTTTCAAGCCTTAAGCTCTTCACACGTGAGGAATACAAGGCTGCTGGCAGCTACCGTGACCGGATTGATGGCATTGGACGCGTTCGGTATACCGTGTATCCGGCTGTACGGGAGGACGGAGATACTTTTGTAATCCGTCAGCAGGATGGAGCTAACCGACTGGAGCTGAGCACGGGTAAAGCTAAAATCAGATATGCGGTCCACCACAAAAAAGGCTGGTTTCGCAGCCGCAAAACGGTGCAGATTCAGGTGACGGCTGAAGTTCCTGTTCCGCAGGAGGCGCTTTGCTATGTGAAAAAGCGTGGTGGCTATCCGGCAGACCAGGAAGACGGAACCTTGTACCCGTTTACGGCACCGTTTGTCGCGGGACGGAATGTGTTGCCCGCTGTCGAAGTGGGCGGAGATGAATTTGTGCGGCTGTTTTTTACGGACGGCCAGAAATATGGCACGGTATATGAATTAGTCCCTGAATGAAAGGAGGCCGCAACCGATGAGTTTTCTTAGCAATTTATTCAGAAGAAAGCCGCAGGCAGCACCAAGGCCGTTATTTTATGATATTGTGTGCCCTTATTGCTTTAGTAAGTTTTCCCCGGAGGAAGTTGTATTCCGTGCTTCTCATCACCGTGAGGATGACGAGGATTATGCTTTGGGCGAGGATGAGCTGCTGAACAAATACCGGGAGCGCTTTGGTTTGGACAGTGTGCATGATATGGAGGCCATTCTTCACCCCCTTGATGTTCCTGAGGAGCATCGTTTGTACTCGGATCATGTACTGTCAGGTCTGACGGATCGCTACGGCGAGCTGACACGTCGCAGATTATGTCCACATTGTCATAATGAGCTGCCAGTGACCGCTGGCAAGGTGCCGAGTAATATCATTTCGATTATTGGAGCTTCGCAGGCGGGGAAATCTGTCTATATGACCTCCCTGATTCATACGTTGCAGCATGTTACAGCCGATCATTTTGATGCGGCTTGCATGCCGCTCAATGCGGAGATCAGCCGCAAGTTCCGTACGATGTATGAGGAACCGTTGTTTGAGCGAGGGGATCTGCTGACCTCTACACAGAAAGAAAAGATGCAGGAGCCTTTTATCTTCCAGTTTGTGTTTAAGGATGAGGAAAAGCCGCCACTGACGCTGGTGTTCTTTGATGTCGCCGGTGAGGGGATGGTCGATCAGGACTATCTGGGTTTACACGGACAGCATATTAAAAACTCGGCGGGCATTTTGTTTATGGTTGATCCGCTGCAAATCCGCTCTATTCGGGAGCGTATCAAGATCAACATCGGCGACAAGCCGGGCGAGTTTGTTTCGCAATATGATGAGCCGCGTGATGTCGTACTTACGATGTTCGGTGATTTTATCGCATATCAGGAAAAAGGGAAGACGGACATTCCAACCGCCATTGTCCTGACCAAAAGCGACATGCTCACTGCGCTGGCAGATGAAGAAGGCACGTACATCAAGACGAACAGCAATATTTTTAATCCAATGGAGCACCGGAAGTATATGGATTTGGATGAGTTTGCTAATATTGATGGCGAAGTTCGACGGTTCATTGAAAAGGTCGATAAGCCGTTCAAGGGCACGATGGATGTGTATTTTACAGATACGGCCTATTTTGCGGTTTCCGCCTTGGGCAGCAATCCGGTAGATCAAAAGCTGCAAGGGTTGGTTAGTCCGATCCGTGTGGATGAGCCCTTCATTTGGCTGCTTTACAAGCTGAAGTACATTGAGGGGAGAGAATCACAGTGAGTAATTCTACCTCTCATTTGATACAGCAGCAGATGTACACACGGGAACGGCGTGGTATTTTCCGTTCAACGGAAGGCTTCGATACGGTGGCCAATTCCAAGGGGCTGGACACTACCTTTATTAAAAAGGTGCTGCATCCCTTGTGTGTGTATGATGCGCCTGCTGCTTTAACAGCGCGTGGTGAGAAGCAGGAGAGCGTCTACCCGGAAGCCATGCATCTGGTACGGACGGAGTCAGGGGATGTGGTGCTGGGACGCAGTATCTACAAGGCAGCGGATTTTACCGGGCTGCGGAGCGCCTTTTTTACGCACAATTATGTGATTTCAGCCGGGCAGGGTGAATCTCCGTCTGATTACAAGCAGTGGCTGAACACATCTTTTGTCGATACTTACGATATTGAGCAAGGAACGGAATTGCCGGAATTGGAGCGTCTGCCGGGTGGGAGCGTATTTCCATCTGTTGATCCGTCTGGGGTGCTGTCTCAATTGCAGCTCGGTGAAGAAATGTTCAAGCAGCTTCTATATGCAGTCATGATGTC
Organism: Paenibacillus sp. NRS-1781; assembly: GCF_050467745.1. Taxonomy (NCBI): domain Bacteria; kingdom Bacillati; phylum Bacillota; class Bacilli; order Caryophanales; family Paenibacillaceae; genus Paenibacillus; species Paenibacillus sp. NRS-1781. The sequence goes on along the minus strand of NZ_JBITPI010000016.1, from coordinate 79,963 downwards.
GGCTACTGGCCGTAAAAAGGTATATGTAGCACTGAACGTTCCAGTAGAAGCGGTGGCATCTTCAGCCAAGCTGCTGCTGGGTGTGTTGTATGCGGCGCTGCCTTATGCATTTCGCAACAGGCTCGGATTTCTTACATATGCGAAGGAGCCACACAGCAGAAAAGGCATTCATTTGATGTTTGTTGAGCCTTTCAGTTTGCGTCCCGGGGATCGGAATGTGGAAAAGGATTTTGTATTTGACCTGACGAACAGTGGTCGGGTACTCAATGTGGATGCAGAGCAGGTGAGACAGCCGTATTTTGACTGGATTACCCGTACGTTGTTGAATGGCGAGACGCCAGACGATTTTTTCAAATTTGCGGAGCAAATGCTGGCTGGCATGGAGGCAGGGCGTGACCTGACGCTATCCAGCTATCACGAGCTCATTACACTGTATAGAATAGAACAGGAAGAACGCGGGTTATATAACGAACGGCGCATTTCCGTACTGAGAAGCTTAACCGACTATTTATCTTCTCCCGATGCGTTGCCACGTAAAATGCGGCTAAATGACTTATTTCTGTCGTTTTTTGATCATGAATTTGATCGGGTGAAGGATGGATATATTCCTGATGTGGGTCTGGTTGACTGCTTCAAGGATTACTATAAAGTTCACGCGCGTAGCAGCGAGAATCGGTTGGTGGAATATTTAATCCGCTCGCTGAATAACGCCTATACCGCCAGAAATACGGAAGCTGTCACTTATATTTATCATACGATTGAAGAAAATCCTTCATTGGGCAAGTCGTATTTTACGAAGGTGCTGGGTAATCCGGCGCTCACAAAGCTGCTGTTTATTCCTTACATGGATAGCCAGATGAAAAGAACACCGGATGTGAAGGGGTTGCTGGCTGTCGTGCATGAATGGGGCAGTCGATATATTGAAGTATCGGCGAATGCCGATTTTCAGCTTTTAGCTGAGTCCGCATTGATGGGCAAACTGCGTGCCGAAAGAAAGCCGGTAGAGGCTGTGGCTGCTATTCATCAACGGTTGCAACAATGGGAAAGTAGCTCTACGGGGGGCCAACTCTCTCCACTGGAGCAATCCGGGTTAACGGAACGCTTGAAAGAAGCGTCGGATCGGTATTTGCTTACAGAAGTGGAGCTAAAGGAAATCTCACCTGATCAGGTCGTACAGATTCCGTTCTTGACACGTCCTGATTTGGTGCAGTGGGTTGGGAAACTGCAAGCCCCGCTCAAGGGACAGGCGGTGCGCTTGATTGCGGCCTACGATTGGTTTAGCACGGAGAACCCTGAACCGTCAGTACTGGAGGGCCTAGAGCCGGGCGAAGTGGAAAAGGTGCAGGACTGGGCTTACAGCTGGCTGCCCCAGCAGCTTGCGGAGGGTCATTTTGCCCGTCTGCTGCCCGCCTTCTATCGTTCCGATGGCACGGGTGAAGGAATACTGGATTTTGCCCGTCTGGTTAGCTCGATTCGCAAATGGGCGAAGGATAACGATACGATGTATCGTTTTATCCGCTGGTCGGAGGGACATGCCGAATTTGCTACGCCACGGGGCGGTTTTGAACCCGCCTATCGACGCGCGTTGCTTTTGTTCTTACAGAAGGAAGGACGCGAAGGGCTACATAAAAAAACGCTATGGCGTGAATATTTTGAGCCTGCCAAGCCTGTTTTTAAAAATTTCTATATGACAGCAAGGCGTGAGACGGATACACCTTTAGTCAAAACGCTTCGTCGCTTTCGCAAGGGTGGGGTGATTTCCGGGATCGTGCTTGTCGTCATTGCAGGCACGCTAGGCGGCCTGCAAGCAGCGGGGGTAATCGGCTCGGAAACCACGCCAGCACCTGTCACTACACCCAAGCCAGTGCAGCCGCCTGTAGTGGAGCCTACAGTACCCGTAAAGGAAGAGCCTACGGCGATTGTGACTCATGTGCCCAATACCAAGGCGACTACGAAAATGGTCAAGCTGCTGTTTGCTTTTCAAACATCGGCGGAGCAGGCGGCGTTTAAGCCTAAAAAGCTCGTCATTGTCGGTGCGGATCAACAGGAGTATTCATACGAAAATTTTACGCTTGCTGAACAGAACGACAAGGAAGCAGCCAGTAAAGCTAACACTGGTCAGTCCGGTGACGCGAAAACCGGCAGTGCCACTACAGGAAGCACGACAGCAGGGGGGGCTACTGGCTCAACAGTTGGGGGTACATCCAGCAGAAACAGCGCTGATCAGGCCGGAACGGTGACAGGCCAATCGGGCACAGCAACCGATGGAACCGGAACCGACTCTGACGCGCCAACCGAGTATGACCTGAAGCAGTATCCTTATCGCACACTGCTGACCATTTGGCAACGACTGGAGTTAGACGATGCTAGTACAGTTACGGTGGATAGAGAAGAGTACCCGCTGGTTCAAGTGAAAACCGCTGACTAAATGTTTTTTCATGTACAAGCAAAATGAAATAGAAATGAAGTAAAAGACGGGCTTCCTTACAGGGCTCGTCTTTTACTGTAATCACTTTTAATTTTCCGAAAGTATTGACACTAGATAGGCGACTGTTTAAGATTAGTTGGAATTCAAACCATTAAAATTCAATGATTGTGGAGGTTAGTAACGACATGGGAAGTGGAGTATATCCCGTTTGTCTCCCCTGGGAGGAAGAGAGCACGATATATTTAATTAAATGGATTTTTACAACAGTCCGCCGCGAGATTGAGACGGCCTTGCTTCCTTTGGGGCTTACCTCCCCGCAATCGCAGACGCTTTATATACTGGAAATGTCGCCTGGAGTGACCACTACGGATTTGGAAAAGCTGCTGCTTATTGATAAATCAAGCGTCACCAGCCTGATGAACGGGATCGTTAAGAAAAACTGGGCAGTACGCAAAAGTCACCCTCAAGATGCGCGTATGAAGCAGATTTATTTGACTGAGGAAGGCTTGAAAATTCACAAGGTAGCTGAGCATACAGTTGAGCAGATTAAAAGCTCGGTAGGCGTAATCTTATCTGTGGGGGAGTCAGAGACTCTTCGGGGTCTGTTGAAAAAAACACTTCACAATTACCGCCCTGCGAACGCCCGCGTTTGAACGGATATGCCCGGATAGGGGTACTCAAAAGCTGACTTCTTGCAGCATAGATAAGATTTTACAGGAGAGGGAAGAGACCGGATGATAAAAGAACAAACTTATCCCAATGCGGATAAGCTTATGCGTGTGTTGGCCTTCACACTTGTTTTTTCAGTGATGAACGCCTTTATGTTTAATGTAGTCATGCCTGTGATTCGCGAGGAGTTTCATATTAGTGCTTCCGATGTGAGCTGGCTGCTGACCGGCTATATGATTGTGTATGCGGTTGGCTCCGTGACTTATGGAAAGCTGGCGGATAAATACCGTCTCAAGGATTTACTGACGTTTGGGATTATCTTTTTTGCGTTAGGTTCACTTATTGGTCTGTTGGCCAATCAATTTTGGATGCTGATTGTAGCCCGTCTGCTTCAGGCCGCAGGGGCTGCTGTTATTCCAGCGACAGCTATGATCATTCCTGTCCGTTATTTCTCTGCTGAAAAAAGAGGACGCGCCTTGGGCATTACTGCAATCGGATTGGCACTGGGTACGGCGCTGGCTCCGATTATTTCCGGTTTGATTACAGGCTTTGCAAGCTGGCGTTTTCTGTTCGTTATTTCCATGCTGCCGCTTATCGCCTTGCCATTCTTTCGCAAATATTTGGACAACCAGCGTGGAGAGAATCAGAAATTTGATTTTCTCGGTGGATTGCTGCTGGGCGGAACGGTAGCCTTCTTACTGCTTTCCATTTCGCAAAGCAATATTATATTTTTTCTGGTCGGTATGGTGCTGTTTGCTCTGTTTATATGGCGGATCACTACCGCTAAAGAGCCATTCATTCAGCCCAAGCTGTTCCGCAACAAGCAATATTCTTACGGATTGTTTATAGCCTTCTTGGGAGCAGGGGTTAGCTTTGGGCTGCCGTACCTGGCTCCGCAGTTTCTGAACAGTCTCAATCAGCTTACGCCTGCAACAATTGGATTGATTATGTTTCCGGCTGCCATTGCGTCGGCTTTGCTTGGTAAAAGCGGTGGGCGTTTGGCCGATAGCAAAGGAAATTCATTTCTAGTCTATACGGCAGTTACGCTTATGTTTATCTGCTTTATCAGCTTGTCTACCTTTGTGGGCGCGTCTCCGTATCTCATTTTATTTTTGCTCATTTTCGGCAATGTAGGTCAAACCTTTATGCAGATTGCCATGTCTAACACGATTTCCCGTACCTTGTCGACGGATCAGATTGGTGTTGGAATGGGCCTGCTGTCTTTGCTGAATTTTATTTCCGGTGCAGTGACGACCAGTATTTTGGGTAAAACGCTAGATACCTCGTCTACCTTTCACCTGAATCCTGTCGTATCCAACGTGCAGGTGTTCAATTTTAGCAATATATTTACGGTTCTTGCGCTGATTGCGCTCGCGACCATGGGACTTTACGCCTTGCAGTTTCGCCGGGGCCCACGCCGCAATACGACTGCTGCCCAGCAAGGATAAACATTTTATGCAAACTCATGCCAAAACAAGGGTATAATATAGAAGGAAAAGTTCATCTACGGAAGGATGGAGTGTCCGGCATGACAAGAAACCTTCAATATGTACCCTATGGCTATGAGCCTCCAGTCGAGACGCATAAAGGGACTATGATCTATTATGATACGTTTGAGCAGATTACAGCTGGAGAGCTGGAGATTTTTGCTGAAACGGGAGCTGCGTTATCCTTTAAAAAGCTGGTACTGTACCCTTTACATGAGGAAACAGTCAGAAGAATGTGGAAGCAGCCGGTTCGCTCGTATTACAAGAGGGTGGACGACCTTGGGGAGTGGCAGCGGGAGCAGGCTTTGAGTGCTGTCGTAATTGAGAGCTGGGAAGGTAAACGCAAAAAGTATACGCCGATTGAAGCAGCAATCCGTTTTCTGGCGGAAAAATATACTCGCCCGCTTTTTCTGTATATGAGTCCTGAAACTGCAAATTTGTGTGCATCCTATGCGTCGTTCGATGAATGGATCAGAAACGTCAGATTGGTGCTTTCGAACGAGCCATTAGAACTTCATCCGAAGCTGGCACAGTACCGTAATCGCTGGAATACAGTAGAAGAAGCGATAAACCGTCAGCCAAAGGTTGACAAAGAGCAATATGAATTATAGAATAAAACTAATCGTAAAAATTACTATTGTAATTGTATACCATGTATTCCATTTAAGGAGGAAGAGAAATGCGCGTAATTGTTACCTTGGCATGCACCGAATCTGGTGACCGCAACTATACAACAACCAAGAACAAAAGAAATCATCCGGAGCGTCTTGAAATGAAAAAATACTCTCCGCGTCTGAAAAAGTATACGATCCATCGTGAAACTAGATAATGTAGGTTTGCTACATAGCAGCCTGAATTGTTTTGCGTCCTGAACGAAGCCTGAAATCTAATGAATATAGGGCTTCATGAAAGGAGCCATGGCATGGTCTCTCCACTTCATGATGAAGAAATCGTGTTAAGTTTGCAAAAGCCTGCGTTATGGAACCAGCGAAAACTTGAATTAGTCCAGTGGATAGAGCGTCCAAAGATAAAGCTTACGCCTAAGCGAATAGCTTTTTTTCATGGCTGTACGATAGATGTGGAGTTGCATAGTACGCTTTGCCTTTTGAATCGAAAGCACGTGGCAACCGAGTTCTCCTGTGCTGGTGTCAGCATTTGGGACGAGCCGGAGGACCATTCACTATATGCTTATATAACGATGAAGGCTGACGAAAGATCCGGGGCGTTCATGCAATGGGCGATGCGATATATGCGGCATCGTTTGCTTGTCGTTTACGAACCTGAGCGCAACCGTTACGATCTATCGTCTTTTTTTCTGGGACATAACCGTTCCTTTTGCCAACTGATGGAGTATTGCGCCAGTACGTTTGAGTTTGAACCCATAAAATAATATGAAAGCTTAGGTGAATAATATGAAAAAAGATCTTCATCCAACATTGAACAAAGTTATCTTTTTGGACCCTAGCTGTGGATTCTCTTTCTTGAGTGCTTCCACTAAGTATTCCCAGGAAACGATGGAATGGGAAGATGGCAACACCTACCCGGTTATCCGTGTAGATACTAGCTCCGCTTCTCACCCGTTCTTCACTGGTAAACAAAGAAACGTGGATATCGGTGGACGTGTGGATCGCTTTAACAAAAAATATAACCTATAGAACAAGACGAGCGTTATGTTCACGGATGATACAAATAATTCGTGAACATCGCTTTTTTTTATTATCTACAGATAGATACATACGCAAATGAGAACAACAAATCATTTTACACAATCGAAATTGAAGACTCTTAGTGGATATTGGTGTTTTGGATGAGATTTATGGTTATTGTGACCGTTGTACGGATCAATTGCGCAAGAAGCCTTAATGAGTGAACCCTCCGACAGAAGTGGAGGGTTCTTTTTTATATCAAACCAGATTTGTCTGTTAAAGCGAAATGAAGCACTGCTCCCATTGTTCGGTAATGGATGCTTTGTCCAGATGCTCCCCAATGAGCGTGACGTACCCCTGACTCACGGGGAATGCGGTGGGCTGCCACTCCAAATGACTTCCAGAATATTGCAAAAGCATTGTACCTTCGTGTGGAAGCACGCAATAGCCTTTCGCCCGAAGCAGCGAGGAACCAAGCCCGGTCAGGAAGCTTTCCAATCGTTGCTTTTCCAGCGGCTGTGGAGAATATTGATGCAGCGTTAAGCTCTCCAGACGGGAAAACGAATGGGGTTGGTTGGGGTCGCTGATGTGGCTATGACTGTGCGCAGAAATGACTTTGAATGCCGTACTTCTGGAGATACTGCCGGTTCGTCCGATACTTTTGGCGGAAGTAGGGTCGTCCGATGCGGCTGCATCGGTTCGTTGCGCCTGTGCTGCTGGCGTGGGTTGAGATACCTGTACAGGTTTTGTGGTAACGGATACAGAGGCCAGTACAGGCTCCAGCAGTGGTTCAAGGTCAACTTGACTATACTCAGCGGTTTGCAGCTTGGCCGTATCGTTGAGCTTGCGGATGCTCTTGACGACCTTCGTCACTTCACGGCTACTTGCCGCATCTGTCTTGTTCACCACAATGAAGTCTGCGGTGCGAAGTTGCCCGTGCAGGGTCCGAACCAGCTCTTTGTCAGCGGTGAAGCGGCTGTTGTATTCATGAAAAAGCTTAGCGTCCACAACACTGATGCTGTGAACCAGATAAAGTCGATCCGCCAGCAACGGGGAGTGAAGCTCTTCCAGCACTTGCTCAGGGTTGGCTACCCCTGTGGTTTCCATAAAGATCAGATCCGGCTCCTGACTGAGTAAGGTGTCCAGAGCGCCTGCCAGCTCACTTTTTTTGCTGCAACAAATGCAGCCCTCCAGCAGTCCTTCCACCGATACGTCGGGCATTTCTTCAGAAATAATGGCACCGTCTACATCGTATTCACCCATTTCGTTCATTAATACAGCGGGACGGAGCGGAAGTTGGCGGGTATGGGCCAGCAAGCGCAGAAGCAGTGTCGTTTTGCCGCTGCCAAGAAAACCGCTGATTAATATCACAGGAACCTTGTTCATCATTATTCCTCCTTGTTAGGGTTAGTGTGTTGCATTCAAGCGATCAAAGGTGGCTACCGAATCTGCCTGGGTATAAACATAAGGGGATTCCGGCTGTGCCACAGTGGTTATTTTCTCGGATCGAATTTCGAGTACGGGGGTATTGCCTTTCTCTGTGGCATGTAATGTGCCCTCAATGGTCACCCACGTATCCTTGTCAAAGGACGGGACCTTCTTGGATTGGACGATGATTCCGAATGGCATGGCATCGGCAGTACAGCACATGACAAGGAACCTTCCCACCGCAAAAAGACCTTTGCCCGGCAGGCTGCCGTCTTTGTAGACAAAGCCAGTCACCTGCACCTTTTTTCCTTCAAAAGCGTGCTTATACAATTCGATGGCTCCAATGGTTTCGGAAAAAATCTCCGGTTTGATTTGTATGATCGGCTGCTGATATAGACGTTTCGCCAGCTCGGCAAATTCTACGTTGTACTTATCAGGCGAAACGAACAGCTGATCCAGCGTTTCCTGACTCCATGTTCCCCCTGGAAGGGGTAAAGCTGGCGGGGGAAAGGCGGTCGATAAAATAGAGGAGGCCTGTGCTTTCGTGGTCTGTATATCTGTTTTGCGCCGGATCTCCGGGTTGGGATACGTGAAGGACATGCCTTTTTTGGCCGCCATATCACTGCCAAGCGCCTGATCGGGCAGCAGCGACCCGAATAGCAGCGGAATGAGCAGCATTCCGTATACAAGCGTTTTTTTGAACCAGCTTTGCGGTAACGGATGCTCGCAATCACATAAATCCTCATCTGCTCGCTCCCCGGCTATGCCGTGCCATGCCATGGCCAGAGCGATAAACAGCAGGGGCACAGGGCAGAGCAGGAGCAGCTTTTGCATTTGCGGAGCCAGATAGTAATGAAGGGAATTCGAGCGGCTCAAGGTGATGATATACACAGCCAATCCAATCATGAAGAAGGAGCGCATGCCATACTGCCAGCGGATGCTAAAGGTTGAATTCACGTTCGTATTCACCTCCCCAATAACCATTCAGCAGCTATAGAGCCCACCAGAACAAGCGAAACAATGAGCAAGCACAGAACGGCGACAAATTTGGTGCGGAAGGTGCTTAGCAGCATGAGCGTGCCCTTGAAATCCAGCATCGGACCGAGTACAAGAAAGGATGCCAGCGGACCCAGTGTAAAGGTATGCGAAAAAGCAGTAGCCACAAAGGCATCGGAGGTGGAACACAGGGACAGTACGTAGGCAAAGCCCATCATAAAGGCGTACGAGCCAGCTGTTCCACTGCTTAACGAAAGCATTTCATCACGTGGGATGAAGGTCTGGATGGAGGCTGTCAGCAACGCGCCGATAATGAGATATTTGCTCATGTCCAAAAATTCGTCGCCAGCATGTACAAAAAAGCCCCGCCATGTGCGATTGTGGCGATGAGTTTGGTTGTTCTGCTTTGGCTGGTTAAAAGAGAGCAACGACCGTTTGAGCGGATGCACACGCACAAAGGCATACACGACCAGCCCAATGATCGCGGAAACGACAAAGGCCAGCCCCATTCGAACGGCAGTGACCTCAGGATGGGAAGGGAAGGCCATCATCGTCGCAGCCAGCACCACGGGATTGATAATCGGCCCGCTTAAAATAAAGGTGATGCCCATATAGGCAGGCATTCCTTTGAGCATCAATTGGCGAACGACAGGGATCATGCCGCATTCACAGATGGGAAACAGCAGACCCAGCAAAGAGGCCAGCAGGACACCCGGCACAGGATGTGCAGGCGCTATTTTGCGAATCCATGTTTCCGGTACGAGCCATTGTAAAAGGGATGAGACGAGTACACCGATAAGGAGAAACGGGACAGCTTCCAGAAAGATGCCCATAAATACCGTTTTTAACGGTTGCAGTTGACTCATATCTAACGAACGAAGCCATCTGGGAGATAGCGTAACAAGCACAGGGATGAGAAAGGCAAACGGAATCAAAAAAGGTAGCATCTTCAACAGCGTACTGGTTTTCATTCCACGGCTCCTTGGAAATAAGGGTTCTTATCTACAACCTATGCCTGTCATGGGACAAACATGCCCGCTGGTAGCGTCTGGAGTACTCCTTTATGGACAAGTTCAAGCGTGGTCATCTATATAATTGTGTTCTTTAATTGGACAATGAGCTGTATTAATTCGTAAATATAACGATTAAAATTCGACAAACGATTGCAAGAAGGAATTTTTTACGGTACGATCCTTATTAAAACGTTGTAAAGACAAGGAGGATTTTATGATACCGATTGTTGTTTTATCCGGATTTTTGGGCAGCGGTAAAACAACTCTTCTTCAGCATGCGCTGGCTTACTATAAAGGGCAGGGACTCAAGCCGGCTATTTTGATGAATGAGTTGGGCGATGTTAATTTGGACGGCAGTTTGGTGAACGGCCAGGCTCCCATGAAGGAAATGCTTAGTGGCTGCATATGCTGTACCATTCGCGGAGATTTGGGCGTGGAGCTGATGAATCTTGCTGAGGAATATAAGCCGGACGTGATTATCGTAGAATGTACCGGAGTGGCTAATCCGATGGAAATTGTAGATGCGGTGACAGATGCCTCCATCTATTCCTCAATGATTTTACAATCCGTCATTACGGTGGTGGATGCGCGTCAATTTCTGGATTTTGCCTCGGGTCACGAGAGAAACAAGTCGTATCGCTTAATGCAGGATCAGCTTCGATGCGCTTCCAAGCTGATTATTAACAAGACCGATTTGTTGGCTGCGGGCGAGCTACAGAAGGTACAGGCACTCGTAAAAGAAATAAATCCATACGCACTGACGGTGAGTACGCAAACAAGCGACGTGGACGCGGGTATCTTTTTCTCCCTTCAAGGAGAGGAACGTATGCACGTTTCGCGGCAAAAGGAGTCCATAGCCGATAGCGGGAATGATCACCATTATGACCACCAGCATAGTCATCACGAACATGGGGAGCATTATCATTCCTACGACCATGTAGTTGTTCACACGCACTTCTTTGGGCAACCTGTGCCACGCTCCGAGTTTGAACAGTTGTTTCGCAGTTTGCCAGCTGAAATTTACCGAGCCAAAGGAATTGTACGTTTTCTGGAATCAGAGGGTCAGATGATGTTCCAGTTTGCCTACCGGGAGTTGGAAATCATTCCGATTCGCCCGCAAAAGCCAGTGAATGATGTAGCCGTCGTCATGGGCGAAAATTTCTCTGCTTCCGAGATTGAAGAACGGTTGAGAAAGCTGGAAGCAGCCGGAGAACCGTACACATATTAGAAGACGTATAACAGGACATACTAAATATTGGACATATTGTGAAGTGCAATGCTGACGTCATTGTCATTCTGGACTATGGAGATACATCGCTGGTGGATAAAGAGAAGCTGCTGCTGAGCAAGCCCGCTCTGGCTGGTGTGGAAGCGTTCAAAAACAAACGATTTGCAGAGCTGTCTCTGTCCGTAGCGACTGAAGGTGTGCGTGCGCCGATTGCGCTGAAAACCTTGGCTTTCAGCCTGTAACGGGACAAAGTAAAGTAAACGAGTAAAAGATCTACAAAACATTGACGAACCTTTCCTAAACTGTTAAACTTGCTAATGCGTAAAGGTTACGTTTATCAAACGCTTATTTTTTTATTATCTAATCGTAATAATTACGGTAGATGGTTTAATGAGAATAAACGACCTGGAGAATCTGCGCGGAGGTATGTCGCTCAGATGGCTCCAGGCTTTTTAAAGGAAAGGGAGATTTGCGTCATGTTATTAGCCTCACTGGAACAAGTTACATTTGGCTACGGGGATGTTCCTAACCTGGTGGATGCCAATGTTGAAATTTTTTCTGGCGAATTTGTGGCCATTACCGGGCCAAATGGGGCTTCCAAATCGACAATGCTCAAATTGTTGCTCGGTTTGCTTCAACCTTGGAAGGGCAAGGTGTTTATGTCCGACCGCACAGGTGAGGGAAAGAAGCTTGTTGTTGGATTCGTATCGCAGCAAATTGCTGCTTTTAATGGCGGATTTCCAAGTACCATCCTGGAATTTGTCCGTTCAGGAAGATATACTCATGGCTCCTGGTTGCGCCGCATGCGGCCTGAGGATCATGATCTGACAGAGCAGGCGCTTCGTCAGGTAGGCATGTGGGATTTGCGTCATCGTAAAATCGGCGAGCTGTCCGGTGGACAGAAGCAGCGCATCTGTGTGGCACGAGCGCTCGCTCAGGAATCGGATTTGCTCATTTTGGATGAGCCTACGACCGGTATGGATCAGGAAAGCCGCCATCACTTCTACGATCTGATGAATCAGCAGGTTAAGGAATATGGAAGAACCGTAGTCATGGTTACCCATGGACTATCGGAAGTGCAACATTATCTGGATCGTATTATTGAACTTGAGAGGAAGGAAGATGGCGGATGGAAATGCTGCACTACGACTTCATGCAGCGGGCATTTTGTGCCGGTGGGGTAATTGCACTGCTGGCCTCGGTGCTTGGAGTGTACCTGATGCTGCGGCGTCAGGCTCTGATGGCGGACATGCTATCGCATGTATCACTGGCAGGGGTGGCAGCGGGTGCCTATTTGGGCATTAATCCGACAATAACCGGTTTTATTGTAGCTATAATCGGAGCGATTATCGTTGAATACGTCCGCAGGTCTTATAAAACGTACAGCGAGATTTCTGTGGCCATTATTATGGTAGGTGGCCTGTCGACGGCTGTGATTCTAATGAATCTGAATCAGAGTATTAATAAAGGCTTTTCTGCTTATTTGTTCGGTTCAGTGGTGGCGGTCAATCAGACAGAGCTGATGTTGATGATCGCAGTGGCTGTGATCGGTGGGATTTTCTTTTTCGTATTCCGGCGTCCTTTGTATCAGATTACCTTTGATGAAGAAACGGCGAAGACAAACGGCCTTCCTGTCAGATCCATTTCATTTGCGTTTAGCATTTTGACAGGGATGATTGTAGCCGCTGCAATGCCGATTGTTGGTGTGTTGCTTGTCTCCTCACTGATTGTGCTACCGGCGGCATTGGCGATTCGAATTGCACCAAGCTTTACGGCAGCCATCTGGATATCTATGGTGACCGCATTGATCGGGGTATTTTCGGGTTTAACGGCGTCGTATGAACTGAGTACACCCCCAGGGGGGACGATTGCCATGGTGCTGTTATTATTGCTGATCGTGGGAACCGGTATTCAAAAGCTGGTTCGCAAACTGGGTAAACAGCAGGCCTCCCGGCAGAAGAATGCAGCACGCCAGTGAATGAAACAGTGCGTTTTCTGAAAAACAAACCATTAAAGGAGTTATGAGCATGAATACATGGTTCAAAAAATCATTCGTATTGTCTGCGGGGCTGGCACTTATTTTGTCCGGCTGCGGAGCCAAATCTGATCATACAGCTACCAACACTCCCCAAACCGAGCCGAATCAGGCACAAACGACGGACAGCGGCAAAAAGCTGAAAGTGGTTACCACTTTTTATCCGATGTATGAGTTTACAAAGCAGGTCGCTGGAGATCATGCTGATGTAACCGCGCTGATTCCTGCTGGTGCGGAGCCGCATGACTGGGAGCCAAGCGCCAAAGATATGGCACAGGTGAAGGATGCCGACGTTTTTGTATATAATGGTATTGTCGAAGGCTGGGCAGAGCAGGCTTTGAGCAGTGCGTCTAGCGACAAGCGTGTTGTGGTCGAAGCAAGCAAAGGGCTGAACCTGATGGAAGGTACTGCTGAGGAAGGTCACAGTCACGATCATGTGCTGGACCCTCACGTATGGCTTGATCCGGTATTGGCCCAAAAGGAAGTAGAGTCCATTAAAGCGGGTCTTATCTCTGCAGATTCTGCGAACAAAGCAGATTATGAAAAAAATGCTGATGCGTACATCGCTAAATTGAAAGAGCTGGATATCGAGTTTAAAACAGGTCTGAAAGATGTAAAACGCAAAGACTTTATTACCCAGCATACGGCTTTTGGTTACCTGGCTAAGCAATACGGCCTGACCCAAGTGGCGATTTCCGGACTATCTCCGGAGCAAGAGCCTACACCAGACAAGCTGGCGGGCATTATCAAATTTGCTAAAGAAAACAATGTGAAAACCATTTTCTTTGAAACCCTTGTTGATCCAAAGGTCGCTGAGACCGTAGCTACTGAAATCGGTGCAAAAACCGATGTACTGAACCCACTCGAAGGGCTGACGGATGAAGACAAGCAGAAGAACCTCGACTACCTTGGCGTTATGAAAAACAACCTGGAGGCTTTGAAAAAGGCCCTGAATGAATAAGACTGTAAACTGACATTGGAACGACTCCAGTGTCAGTTTTTTTATGTCTGTATAAGCTGAATTCAAAAGTTATCTATCGTGCCACTACGCATCTGGATGGTGCTTCCCATCGCCACCGCCTTAGTAAAATCGTATTTTACAACTTTATTATTATATTTACTTATTGCTATAAGCAGTTATCTCTATTACGTAGTCCATAAAAAGCGATCTCTCCATTAGACAGAAGAGAGATCGCTTTTTGCGTTGCGTGGGATATATTCCAGAACATCGCTCAGGTTATGTCTCTGACCTGTAAGTTCTTCTAATGTGTCGAGAATATGACTTAATGTTTCCAAATCTATGCGTTTTGTCTTACCATCGCACATGTCGTAAATTAAGTTCGGTCGAACTTTTGCTTCGCGAGCCAAGGCATTTTTTGTGATTCCTGCTTTGACCAATGTTTCTTCTAACTTTATGCTTATCGCCAAAAATAATCACCTCTTATTAATTATTTTACCCTGTTAGTAAGCATTATGAAATAATCATAATATTTATAAAAAATCTTTTTAACAAAAGGAATTGCTAATTACATTTGCTCGGTTATAGGCTAAGTTTTGATCTGGTTAAATAAAATTTTTTAAGAAAAGAGGAGAAGAACATGTCAGACATTGCTATGCTTGAGAAGATTGTGATTGTTCATGTATGGGAAGAGGAAGAACTTGATTATGAAACGAGTGAGGCTTATCTTATTAAGCCAGGATATGCTGTGTATGTTCTAACTGGTGCTGTTCATTTGGCAAGAGTGGAGAGAATTTATCAAACGGGTTTGCATCGTTTTTACGTGGAGGATCGTAGCACTGCATCTATTCAATTAGCATCTTGTGTAACAGGAGACATACCTGTAAAGATACAAGAAATTGTTATGAAGCTATTGAGTAAAAATGCATTAGATTGGCTTACTTGTGATGTAATGCATGGTATGATAGGGGGTTTTGAATTTGAAACATTATAATATAGGCTACATATTCCAAAGTTAGAAATCCTAAAGAAATAGAAATTGTCAACCAAAACGGGTTCATAAATTCACATGAAAACGGAGTAGGCGGAATGGCACGATAGGTCACTTCTAAGTCCAGCTTATATAGTGCTAAGGTTCCAGTGGATACCTAGTACTTTGTGATCTTTACTTTACAGGAATAATTTACGTCATTATGAAAATCTGTTTTGAAAACTAATTCAATAGTATCTAGTTTGAAATTCCGTTTGTAATCCAATGGTAGCGTTTTTATTTTTACAGATTTTTTCTATTAACTTCAGTTATTATTTCACCGATATTGAAACTTGGATAGGCATTTTGTTCAGCAGTCAGCATCTGAATGAAGAAGTACGATATATAAAACGACAGGAGAGATTACCTTGGCAACCATTATAGTCGTCGACGATTCTTTATTTATGAGATCTGTACTTAAGGATATTTTTTTGGATTTGGGTCACTCTGTTATTGCGGAGGCGGAAAATGGGTATGATGCTGTTTTGAAATACTCGAACCTTCGTCCAGATTTAATCACCATGGATATCAATATGCCCAAGATGAATGGACTTGAGGCTGTTGAAAAGATTATAAGGCTGGATCCCGAGGCTAAAATTTTAATGTGCTCTGCTTTGGGTCAGCAAGAAGCGATTATCAAAGCATTTCAGGCAGGTGCAAAGGATTTTATTGTTAAACCATTTCAAATGGAGAGAGTTGTGAATGCAATCACAAAAATATTTGGTAGTTGATTAATCGGGTTAACCGTACCCATTCATGATGATGGCTGCAATCCATAAGTTGAACAAGAGAGCATTTCTATGACATAAGATTTTAATTTACATAAATATGAAGCATCTTGAAAATGAGTAAGAGGGTTGTGATTTAAATGAATGTGGAGATGAATAGGATGAGTAATCGGGTTTTGTCTCAAAAAGTATTTATTGATGAACTGATCACCACGATTAGGAAAGGAGGGCTTGTCCCGGTATGCTATGAACGCCTTATTAGCGAGCAACTAGAAAGAATAGATGCTCTTAACAGTGAACTTACCGCGCGCATAGAAGGGGTGGAAACGGATTTAATTCCTAATGCGACATATTCCATTCCCTTTTCCAATGGTGACATTATTTTTCTTGCTCGTTACATTGTACTCATCGGGGACAACACGGAGGGCTACTTTGTTTTTTACAGAGCTGAAGAATGTGAAAATCCGGAAGAGTACCATTTTATAACAAGCTCTTACCAGCTTCCGAATTTGTTGCCTGAATTATCTCTTATGCTAAAAGAACATAGCGCTAATGAGCCTGTTGATATCCTGAATTATTGGAATGGCCAAGCCTATCCATTGAAAAGCTTGAATAAAGAGGATATCAAGCTGTCCACCTACGAATTTTAATCGCATCAGCGGTTTAATTCTGGAGAAGCGTTAAATGGCAAGCCCCTTGGAGGCTTGCCACTTTTCTAATGTTAAGAACTGTCCAACTTCGAGGGAGTGTTACATATTGAATTAGTTGTGGACGTACTGTACTATAAAAGGCCTTTATTATTATTTAGGACGAGCGGACTTTCATCTTCACTATCTGTAACTCCAAAATCATTGTATCTATTTGAGTATCAACTTGGTTCTGGTAGACTATCTGTATGACAAAAGAAAATATAAAGTACGCTAGAACATACGTTTACAACGTCAATTATCACATCGTTTGGTCGGTTAAGTAACGCCGATCTGTACTGTCAGCAGAAATTGAAGCCTACCTTAAAGAACTGTTCCAAGAAATTGCTCAAGAAAAAGAATTTGAAGTAGTCATGATGGAGGTTGGCGAAAAAGACCAAATTCATGTTTTTGCATCAGCACGCCCCCAAATAGCTCCTTCCTATATTGTAAAAATGTTGAATGGAATTTCTGCAAGAAAACTATTTCTGAGGTTCCCTCAATTAAAAAAAGATTATGGGGTGGACACCTCTGGAACAGCAGCTTTTTCATTGAAACCATTGGTCCTATCTCCGAACAAGCCATAAAGAAATACATCGAAAATCAAAAGAAAGGAGACGGCTAATGCAGAGAACCTATAAATTCCGTCTATATCCAACCAAAGAGGAGCAAGGGTACGCGCTGGAACGTTGCCGTCTCCTCTATAATCGTTTGCTCGCCGAACGAATCGCTGCTTACGAGCAAACGGGGCAGAGTCTTACCTATTACGAGCAAAAAGCAACGTTGCCAGAGAGAAAACGGTACATACCTGAACTCAAAAACGTCCATTCCCAAGTCCTTCAAAATGTCGTTGAGCGGTTGGATAAGGCGTACTAAGCCTTTTTTCGCCGCGTCAAAAATGGCGAGAAAGCGGGCTTTCCGAGATTCAAGCCTGAAAGTCAGTACAACTCCTTTACCTACCCGCAGAGTGGGTTTTCCATAGAAGGAAAGCAACTTGTGCTTTCCAAGATCGGCGATGTACGCATTCGACTTCATCGGCAGCCGCAAGGAACGATCAAGACGTGTACCATCATGGTTAAGAATGGCAAATCAACTTATTCAATTCGTGACGTACAAGGCTGAAAGCGCCAGTCGTCAGGTTGTGCAAGTGAATCCAATTGGCACATCGCAGCGATGCTCCAACTGCGGAGAAATCGTCAAAAAATCACTTGCTGTTCGTGTCCATCAATGTCCTTGCGGATACGTTGCAGATCGGGATGAAAATGCAGCTATTAATATATTGAAACTAGCCTTGCAGAACGTATCTTAATCTAACGCAATCAGGCTAGGAACTAGCCTTCAAGGAGGAACGAGGTTACGAGTCCTGATGATTTGAGAAGCTCTCCAATTCTTTGGAGAGAGGTTCACATGCATATTCGTTTACTTCGAATGTCACAATTTTATTGAATATTACATAGTCTTTGCGGCTGTTGAAAGGGCCCTTGTTATTGGTATGCCTATCAATGGCGAAGAAGGAAGCACCCCGTCCGGCATCTTTAGCGTCATACCACTGAATGAAAGAGGCTAGCTCCTTCTTGCTTATATCAAATTCTTTTTCAAGCCCGTTATCCATAGTCACAACCAGAATTGCACGGTCACCACTCGGCTGTGAGGGTTCGGAGGGTTCAGAGGGCTTTGACGGTTCGGAAGGTTTAGTTGGTTCAGACGGTTCAGGAGTTGGCGCTACCTCGACAGGTTTAAAGGGAAGTAACGACCCATCCGTATCAATTGCGTATATAAATAAATAGTTGGGTGTATTATTTACAAATTCAACAGAGTGCTCTCCTTGAGGCAAGTTTAATTTTTCGTACATGATTTTACGGGCTGCTACGTCACTTCCAGTCAAAGAAAAGTTATCAACCTTAACACCATCTATAATGACATCAATGCTGCTGGAACCAGACCACCAAGTGGTAGAAATTAATCTTAATTTAGTACCTGTAAAATTAAACTTTAAACTGGTTCCAGATTTTTGCCAGGGAGAAGTCCAGGTGATTGGGCCAGTATTATCACGAAACCAATTACCACCAAGATAGGTAATCTCGGGCGTATTTGCTTCATAACGAGACCATCCTTCTTCCGGTTTATTAAGGACATCCCCCTTAGCAGCAGCATATGTGCTGTGGCTAGTACTAAAAAAGAGAACCATCATCCAAACCACCGTGAATAAAGTTAGCTTTACAAATTTCATAATCATTACACTCCTTAAATTTTATTTTCTTACCAAGACTACAAAAAATGAAAAGTATTGTCTAAACATTAATACCTATATTTATAAATAAATGTTTATAAAACCCATATATATTGGAGTTTGGAATATTCTACGTTCCAGATTATAGGAATTAATACTATGATGTTCTATTACATGTGGGCTGGAATTACGATTGGGAAGATTCATTTTTTGATGTCAAAGCGTGTTAAATAATCCCCTGAGAGCATCCCATTCTCTCAGGGGATTATTTAACATTGATAATCAAACGCATGTTCGCATATAATACAAACAAACGTTCTGATAAGGAGTGAAGGAGCATGCTGGAAAAATACGTGGGACAGATCGTGGAAATCGTGTATATGGATCGGAAGGGCAAGCTGTCTCAGCGGCGCATTGAGGTGCATCGTGTGCGGAATGGCTTGATACGGGCCACTTGTTTACAGACAGGCCAGCCACGCGTTTTTCGATTAGATCAGGTATTGGCATGGCATCCGGTAATCAGAACAGCATAGGAGGCGTTTACGTTGGGGAAAAAGCTTGAAGGGAACGGCATATGGGAAAGCTCTCGCATGATCTTGCCTGAGCATCGGGATGCATATTTGCGACTGATGAAGGAGCAGGGGAGACGCGGCAAGCCGACACTGGACGATCAGGAAATGCAGCAGATTGAGCAGGCGATCATCATTTCCTATAACGAGCGGAAGCCCATTACGCTGCGGGTATTCAATCCATTTGATGACGAGGAGCTGTGCGGGTTTGTGACGGTGATTAACACGAGTCGGCGGGAAGTGAAGCTGTCCCGTGGAGAAGAGGATTTTAGCTGGATTAAGCTGGAGGAAATTATAAAGGCAGATATATGAGCATTATGAATCAGTAATGGTAAAAGGAGGGGTTCAGTTGAAAATAAGTAAAAACAATGGTGAACGAAGCCCATCATTTTCCGATCTCGCAACCGGAGCGAGCAGCGCACTGGCTAAAGCAGCACATATAAATCATATCTGACTGGTCTTTTCATTAAAAATATCCTTCGCATCTGCTGGAAGAGCTTGTACATGATGAAGATAGTTCGTAACACGTTGATCATCCTGAGTCGGGTATTCATAATCATAATGATTAGCCACCTCCAGGGCCACTTCTCTGAATAAGTCACCCATCCTAAAAAGTGCCTGCCACATGTGTTCATAATCTGCATTCCTGATCCTGTCAGGAAGAAATGCAAAAGAACCACAGTTCAAAATGGTCGAAATGACGATTTTTATTGTGGTTTTTTATTCTATTTTAGGAATTAAAAACAGTTTTTGTCCAAATTCCGGTCTGAAATGTCCATGGAATCAGGATATTTATTCCATATAATAAGGAGGTGAATTAATTGAAAATGATTATCAATATCAAAGGAGTGATCGAGTTGCCAAAAGCTACTACTGCTATCTCGCAAAATACTCGTTATCTGGAGAGTCAGGCTGCACGGGAATCCAATGCCAGATCCTACCCCTCCCGTATCCTCATTGCCATCGCCGAAGCAGAGGGCATTCATGTCAAGGATATAGATGGAAAAATATATTATGACTGCCTGACCGGGGCCGGAACTTTAGCATTCGGTCATAACCATCCGGTGGTCATTGAGGCGATCAGGAAGCTGCTGGATCACAAGCGTCCTTTGCATACGCTCGATTTGACTACTCCGGTGCATGTGGCCTATACCAGGTTGCAGCACGGTCATGGTTAAGCAGGCCGAGGGATGAAAATATGGGCTGTGTCCGAGCAATGGAAGGTCGTCATCACGGTGATGCTCGGCACCTTTACGGTTTTGCTGAATAACAGTTCGCTGAACCCGGCGATTCCGTCTTTCATTAAAGTATTTCATACGAACGCTGCTACGGCGAGCTGGCTCATCACTATTTTTCTAATCACGATGGGTATGACGATGCCTTTAACCGGGTATCTGGCAGATCGTTTTGGAAAAAAGAAAGTATATCTGAGCGGACTAGCGCTCTTTGTCACAGGTTCCTTGCTCGGCTCGTTATCATGGGGGCTTACCACTGTCATCCTCTGTCGGGGACTGCAAGGGATGGCAGGCGGGCTGATGATTCCGTTATCGCTGGCGCTGATTTTTGAAGCCTTTCCCAAGGAGGAACGCGGTAAGGTTACGGGAATCTGGGGGATTGCGATTATGGCGGCTCCGATGCTCGGACCTACGGTGGGAGGAATCGTGCTATCTCTAAGCAGCTGGCAGGTGCTTTTCCTCATAAATGTGCCAACCGGACTGCTGGGATTGCTGCTGGGGATGCGTTATTTAACAGCTGCACGTAGCAATCCGTCGCGCACCTTTGACAGCAGCGGATTTATAACGGTCACGTTGGGTGTGGGGTTGATTCTGTTTGCGCTGGGCAGGACAACGACAGCTGCGGATCTGATTGCCCCGCTGCATATTCTGCTGTTCCTTGCAGGAGCGGTTTTGCTGGTTCTGTTCGTGCGAATGGAGCTGGTAAAGGAACAGCCATTGCTGAATGTGCACATTTTCAAAATACCGACCTACAGCTTAAGCGTCATCGTGGCGAGTGTACAGGCGATTGCGATGTTCGGCAGCATTTTTCTGGTTCCGATGCTGGTTCAACATGTGTATGGCTATGACGCCATGATGACAGGACTTGTGTTTTTGCCTTCCGCTATATGTACAGGGTGGTTTGTCACGATAGCAGGCAAGCAATTAGATCGCAAGGGGCCAAAAGGAATGATCAGCACGGGACTTATCATCACATGTGCCGCTACGGCGATGCTCGGTATGCTCCAGATGAATTCACCGCTGTGGATGATCTTCGTCCTCATGATGCTGCGGGGAATTGGGCTGGGTCTGTCGAATATACCTGCCACAACGGCCGGGCTGAATACGATTCCCGATGAGCTGGTAGCCCAAGGCTCGGCAATGAACAATGTGATGCGCAGACTGACCTCTTCCCTTGGAATGGTTGTGATTTCGATTTATTTTGAAGTTCGCAAGGCTCAGCTTCTGGCGGGGGGCTATTCGGTGGAAACAGGAACGCTGCAAGCGATCAGGGAGGGCTTTATCGGGATGAGTATATTGATTTTACTCACCATTCCCGCCGCTTTTTTCCTGAAGACGCCTGACTTCCTTCGTAAAAAAGGAGCGCGTCGTACATCCAGTGATACCCCGAAAGCGAAAGCTTCTGCGGCTACACCTAAGGTTTGAACAGGAAGGGAGAGAAAGAGTATACATGCTGACACAATCAACGGAGGTTTCCACGATCGCTGGAGAGCTGTCCAAAAGCAGGATCTGGGCGGAGCAAGCGACACTGCGGGCCTTGGTCAACAGCTATCTGCGGGAAACACAACAATTTGACCCGAGAATGAATACGGAAGCATCGGAAATAAGGGTGATTCTGCCCCAAATCGGGTTGAAAATCACAGGAACTCTACACCATTTCTCTGCAACTGGCCAGCATGTGTATGGGAGTGCTTGGTACGAGGCAGAAGAAGGTGGGACTCACAGGCCCCTAAAGATGGATGGAGTTATACAAAGGCTGCTGGACGAGATGAGCTATCACGCCAAGCCCGAGCAACGGGAAGCAGAGCAGCAAAAGATGAAACATCGCATTCGTAACAGCATGCACAAAATGACGCTCTTTATGGATCACCATACGAAGATCACAGGCGAGAGCAAGCCAAAGTCTTTCTCAAGTGCAGAAGCCCACCTGACGTATGTACGTTCGGAGCAGTCTTTGCTGATCGGACACCCTTTTCATCCTTTTCCGAAAAGCACGGAGGGTTTTGCCGATGATGAGCTTCCGTTATACAGTCCCGAGATGGGTGCGGCGTTTCCGCTGTATTATTTCGCGGTTCATGAGGATAACGTGCAGGAGGAATGGATTGGTGAAGAGCATCGCAGGGATGCCATTGACCCGTCTGTGCGGCTCCATACTCGGCGTCAATGGGGAGAGGAGTTGGCGCGATATCGCATTTTGCCTATGCATCCATGGCAGGCCGAGCAGGTGTTGCGTCAATCCTGCATTCAAAGTTTGATGCGTCAGCGGGTTTTGATTCCATTGGGCGCGCTAGGTCCTGTCGTTTATCCAACTTCTTCGATACGAACAGTATGGGATTTGAAAACCGGAAACGGCTATAAGCTGCCGCTGCATGTGCGGATTACCAATCTGGTGCGTGACAATACACAGGAGCAGGCTCGGCGTACATTGGATGCTGCGAAGGTCATTCACGAGCTTTCAGCCGACTGGTCGTCCCATATCCAATCCGAGTCCTTCAAGGTTCTGACAGAAACGGGATACAGCCGCGTATACTTCCAGCCGAATGAGGAAGCGAAACGCACGGAGAGTCCTGAGTTTACTAAGGATGCAGGGCTTTCACAGGTCACCACCAGTGATGCAAAGTATGACGCAGGACATGAGTATAGCCCGGCGGCAACAGAACGAGGAACAGCGACGGCTCAAGAGCTGGAGCAGCTGTCTGACCAGTTTACGGTTCTTTATCGTCCGATGGATTTGAACCCTGAATCCACCTATGTACTGGCTTCCTTGCTGGAGCCGTTGCCGGGTGAACAGGAGCCGCGGCTTATTGGAGTGATTCGGGACAATGACCCGGGAAAAAACGGAAAACGGCCTGACCTGTTAGCTTGGCTGGAACGGTATCTGCACGTATCCATGGTGCCCATGCTGCGTTTGCTTGCGGTGAAGGGTATCGCCTTCGAGGCCCATGTACAAAATTCACTTCTGTCCCTACAGGACGGATGGCCGGAATGCTACTATGTACGGGATTTGGAGGGCGTAAGTATTGTGCGTGAACAGGCCGAGGCAGCCGGGTGGGTCGGTTCACTGATTGCTGAGGATAGTCCTGTATTGTACGGTGCAGAAGAGCCGTGGATGCGTACCCGTTATTATTTCTTTGTTAACCATTTGGGGGCATTGATTCATGCCCTTGCAGTTCATGAGCAACACAGTGAGCAGGAGTACTGGAGGGTGGTAAGCAAGGTACTGGAGCGATTACAGGAACAAGATGCAGGCTCTTGCCCCCGTCTAGCCGCCTATATCCAAGATTTATTGACCGCACCTACGCTGCCTGCCAAAGCCAATTTTACAAGCTGTTTTCAGTCCAGAGGGGATACGCCTTCGTTTATCCCGATCCCTAATCCAATTCATTTTCGTGAGGTGGCTTCATGTCTGTAACCAACATTTCGGATCATAATTTCTCCACAAGCAATCTTTCTACAGCTCCCGCCAGCAACGCTTCGACCACTCAGCGCTTTATTCAGGCGCTCCGCTCGGATACCTTTACGCAGGTGGAGCAGCGTATCATCCGGCAACTGATTCAGGCATTGCTATATGAAGAAATTTTGCCCTATGACATGCATAGCGATTCCGTGGATAACGGCGATCCACATTTTATACTGTCCGGCAAGGACATTACAGGTCGCCCCGTCCAATACCGTTCTGTCGGAAAACGGATGCACAGCTTTGGGCGCATTCGGCTCGTTCCTGTTCCCGTCATTCGAGTTGGGACAGACGGAAGCGAAACGACAGCCATGCTCGCGGATTTTGCAAATGAGGTCCTCAGTGCCGCACAGCAGGGTGAACGGCTTCAGCGCTTTATCGAGGAATTGGAGCAGACCTTGCTAAAGGATGTACAGGCGCAAAGCTCCTTCACCGCGCCATTTCTGGCGGATGACCAGCGTCGATATGATGAGCTGGAAGGCAATTTGGGGGATGGGCATCCCTACCATCCATGCTACAAATCCAGGATCGGCTTTACGCTGGCAGATAATGAACTGTATGGTCCCGAGTTCAAGCAGACGCTCCGTCCTGTTTGGCTGGCTATCGCCAAGAGCCATAGCCGGGCAGGACAGTCGCAGGCGATTGAGTATGAAGCATTTATTTTCCAGGAACTGGGGGAAAGTGAAGTTGCGCGCTTCCAAGCCTTGTTAACCAGCTACGATCAGCAGCCGGAGGCCTATCGCTTCATGCCTGTTCACCCGTGGCAATGGCAGCAGATCATTTTACCCCGTTTTCATCAAGAGCTGGCAAATCAGCGGATCGTGTGGCTCGGTGAAGCGAGCGATGTGTACCAGGCGCAGCAGTCGATCCGCACATGGTCCAACCGGACGACACCGGAGCGCGCATATGTGAAGCTTTCGCTCAGCATTACGAATACCTCGACCAGCCGGATCATGGCTGGACATACGGTGCTGAACGGAGCGCTGATCACGGACTGGCTGCATGGTTTACTGGAACACGATGAATATGCCGCACAGCAGGGATTCTTTGTTTTGCGTGAGGTTTTGGGTATCACGTATGACTATGAGCAGCTTCCCGAATACCGTCAGGCGAAAACCTACGGTTCATTAGGGACGGTCTGGCGGGAAAGCATCCATGGCTATTTGCAGCCGGATGAGGATGCGATTCCTTTTAACGGACTATGTTATGTGCAAAAAAATGGAGTGCCCTTCATTGATCCGTGGATACAGCAATTCGGCGTAGAGGAATGGACCCGGCGTGTGCTGGAGGCCACAATATCGCCGATTATTCATATGCTGTATGCGCATGGGATTGGTATGGAATCCCACGGCCAGAATATCATTTTGATCCACCGGAACGGGCAACCGACACGGGTGGCGCTTAAAGATTTTCATGATGGTGTCCGGTTTTCTATGAACCATCTGACAGAGCCGGAGAAATGCCCCGATCTTCATCCTGAGCCGCCAAGTCATGCCCGGATTAACCGCAACTCGTTTATTAAAACGAGTAACCCGGACGATGTACGCGACTTTTCCTACGATGCTTTTTTCTTTATTGCAGCCGCCGAGCTGGCGATGTTCCTGGCGGAACATTATCAACTGGCCGAGCAGCGTTTTTGGGAGATGTCTGCACAGGTCATTCATGATTATCAGCGCCAGCATCCTCAGCATAAGAAGCGATTCCGTCTATTTGATTTGTTTGCCCCGACTGTACAGATTGAAGAATTGATGAAAAGACGTCTGCTTGGGGATGAGGACCTTCATTTCAAGCCGGGAATGAACCCGCTGTATGTGCACCGGGAGCCGACATGTTGACTGTAAATCGGCTTCAGGAGAAGCTGCGGACAGGACAGGAGGTCGTTGGCCTCATCGCTTCCATTCCGGCGGCGCTTACGGTCGAAATGATCGGACATGCCGGATATGATTTTGTGATCATTGATATGGAGCATGTCATGGTCAATCCCGAGACGGTGGAGCATATGATCCGTGCTGCGGAAACCGCACACATCACGTCTTTGGTGCGTGTGCCCAAGGTCGATGCCAAGGAAATACTGCGCGTGCTGGATAGCGGAGCGCAGGGGATTGTCGTTCCGCATGTGGAAAGCAGGGAGCAGATGGAGATGCTGGTTCAGGCTGCAAAATACAGCCCGGAGGGCAAGCGAAGCCTGAACAGCGGCAGACCTGCCGCATTTGGCAAAGGAAATCTGGTGGACTACATGAAGCAGGCCAATGAACAAATTATGCTGGTGCCGATGATTGAGAGCGGATTGGGTGTCGAGCGAGTTGCGGATATTTTGTCTGTACCGGGTATGGGCATGGTGCTGGAGGGAGCAGCGGATTTGTCCCAATCGTACGGGGTGCCGTGGCAGACCGATGCAACGATTGTCCAGGAGGGGCTACAGCGCGTCTTTGAAGCTTCACGGCAAGCAGGTATTCCGTACTGTGCCATTCCGCGTAGGGACGGGGAATACGGCGCATGGGTGGAACAAGGGGTTCATGCCTTCGTGCTGGGTGATGAGCGGGGAATTGCTTTTCGCGCCTTGCAAAAAAGAAGGTCTGACCTACAGTAGCTCTCAACATAAAGGAGGAAGAACATGAGTCAGCTTGTTACAGCATTATCCAGAGGGCAGATCGTTCCGTATGTGAAAAAGCTTATCCAGCAAACACGGGAGCGAGAGCAGCAGCCGGTATGCGCATATATATATGACCTAGGCGCACTGAGAGAACGGGCACAACGTTGTGTGAGCAGCTTGCCCGACGATTGCAGTTTGTTTTACGCGGTCAAAGCTAATCCCGATCCTCATTTGATCGCCAGCCTGCTTCCCATCGTACAGGGCTTTGAAGCTGCATCTATTGGAGAGATTCGGACCATTCGCGAAGTGTCCGCCGACGTGCCGATTATTTTTGGAGGTCCGGGGAAAAAGGACGCTGAAATTGAGGAAGCGTTGGAGCGGAAGGTGATGCTGATTCATGCTGAAAGTCTGCATGAGTTGCAGCGTATCGGCTGGATCGCGGAACGCAGACAGCAGCGTGTATCTATTTTGCTGCGTATTAATTTGCGGCGTACCTTGCCGGAGGCGAGCATCACGATGTCTGGTCGTCCCACTCAGTTTGGTATCGACGAAATTCAGGTGCCGGAAGCGATTGGACTCCTCCAAAGCCTTCCGTATGTGCATTTGGAGGGCTTCCATATGCACTCTCTGTCCAATAATCTGGATGCCCGCCTGCATGCCCGCATGGTCGCTACGTATTTGCAGTGTGTGCAGGGCTGGATTCAGGAGCATGATCTATCCATCCGCTATCTGAACGCGGGCGGCGGCTTCGGCATTTCGTATACCGATCTGGAGCGCAGGTTCGAATGGGATGATTTCATGGAGGAATTGCATCAAGTGTGGGAGGAGTACCGCATTCCCGACATCCAGCTCATTTTTGAGTCCGGGCGCTATATGGTGGCGCACTGCGGGTATTATGCGGCAGAAGTGATCGACCTCAAAACGAATCATGACCAGCACTACGCCATTATTCGTGGGGGAACCCATCACTTTCGATTGCCAGTGTCATGGCAGCATAATCAGCCGTTTGAGGTGGTTGCTGTTGACGATTGGCGCTATCCTTTTCCGCGCACAGAGCGGCGACTAACAGCGGTGACCATCGCGGGTGAGCTTTGTACCCCCAAGGATGTGCTGGCCCATGAAGTGTATGTGGAGCATTTGCGGATTGGCGATGTTCTGCTGTTCCATATTGCGGGAGCCTATGGCTGGACGATTTCCCATCATGATTTTCTCAGCCATCCACATCCACATTTTTACTATATAAACCAAAATTGAGAGTTACCTATAGCGCCACTACGCAGACGGATGGTGCTTCCCATCGCCCCAGCCCCCGGATTTCTAAAATAAAGCCTATGATCAGGGTCGAAATCCGTAAAAGCAACACTAACATGAAGGAGGAATGGATCCATATGAAGTACACAACAAGCACGACCCCGGTGCTTTCATCCGAAGAAACAACGCTTTTGCAGAAGAAAAAGCAGGCTGAAAACCATGTCATGCAGGAACTCATCAATACATTGCTGGCGGAAGGATTTTGGGAGAATGCCGATATTGAACTGTTGTCTATTTCGCAATGGCAAAGCTACTATACTACCGTCCATCCTGAATTAGGCGAGCTATTTTCTTTTGCCGATCCTGAAGCTATTGCGGCTCCAAAAGAGGAAACCTCTCCAAACGGTCGTTCTATAAGCCTTTACCGCTGGTGGGTGGATCGGGAACAGCAGCACAGTCTCATTTTTCCTGTACAAGCTGCGGTGGTTCAACCCTATCGCTATCTACAGTCGAGTGGTGTGTATGAAATTCGGCGGTGGTCAGAGGGTGGCGGGTTTGGTGCAGAATTGCTTCACCCCGTATCGCTGATGCAGCGTGTGATTGAGGGATGCCTGGATGAAGAATACCGTCAACAGGAGGGAGTGGGACGGTTTGTCCAGCTACTGGAGCAATCCATTGAACAGACTACATGGTCGCTTGATAGCGGACTGACGGATGAAAATATACTGGAGAAATCGCTCTCGGAGGCTTTTCTTCAACTGGAACGATATTCTTCGCTGCGTGATCGTCCGTTTCACCCCGCATCCAAGGCCAAAACGGGCTTGAACGAGGAGGACTATCGCAAATATATCGCTGAATTTGGGCAAGACATCACGCTGAGCTGGGTGGCGCTCCGAAAGGATGCGGTGATGACCGGAGTGGGAATCGCACAAGGACCTCATTTTACGGACATAGAAACAGAAGCAGTAGCAGCGACAGTCGAATCGGATACACAGCGTCCATACGATGGGCAGCAGCCAGAAGACCTTCTTCTGTCCAGCTCCGAGCGTCAGCTAGTAGAGCAGGAGATGCAGGAACGCGGATTAGCAGCGGATTATATTGCAATCCCCGTTCACCCGTGGCAGCTCACGTATATGCTACCCCGGCATTTACATACCGAGCAGGTGGACAAAGTATGGATTCCACTGGAAGTGAAGGTCGGAGCTTTTCAGGCAACCTCGTCTGTGCGCTCCCTGTCACCCAAGGATGGCGGGCCCAATTATGTCAAGCTGCCGCTGGGCGTGTTTTCGCTGGGCGCATCCCGCTATCTCCCTGCGGTGAAGCTGATTAACGGAGATCGCGGACAAGCCATGTTGCAGCAAGCCAAGACGCGTGACCCGCAGCTTCAGGAGCGCTTATTTTTATGCGATGAAGGCTCCTGGTGGGCCTATATGCCGGAAAATGGCAGCCTGTATGATGATCCACCCCGGCACCTGGCAGCGATGACGCGGATTTATCCGCACGAATTGATCCATGCTCCTGCTGTTCGCCTGATTCCCATGTCTGCGTTGGCCGCAGGCCAGCATCATTTTTTCTTGGAATGGGCCACTGAGCGCGGACTTCCAGACACGGCAGAATCGGTAAAACAACTGTTCGGTGAAGTATGCTCGACATTTTTTGAAATCATGCTGCGCTTGTATCGGATCGGGCTTATGCCTGAAATCCATGGACAAAACTGTGTGCTGGTCTGGAAAAATGGCAGGATCGAGCATATTTTGCTGCGTGACCATGACTCGGTACGTCTGCATCTGCCCTGGCTGACAGAGCAGGGAATAGCCGATCCTGAATACCAAATCCGGCCCGGCTATTCCAACAGCCTATATAATGAAACACCGAGGAAACTGCTGTTCTACCTGCAAACCCTTGGCATTCAAGTCAATCTGTACGCCATTATAGATACTCTTAGCAATGTTTATGGAATAGATGAGTTCACTTTGTGGTCTGTACTAAAGCATCAATTGGAAGAAGCGATCCAACGTGTGCCCTTCAAGGCTGCCGTTCGTCAGGAAATCGAGCATATTTTATTTGAAAAGCCGGACTGGCCGCTGAAGCTGCTGGTTAAACCCTTGCTGGAGCAGTCCGGCGTACCCGGCAGCATGCCATCTGGTCAAAGCCGCATACAGAATCCGTTTCATCATTTATAAGCTTGAGTGCAATTCCATTTTGCAAAATCCGACCCAGTCTATATATAATGAAAAGAGTTCTCATAGAATCGAGAATAATTATCGATATATAGAAAGGCTGGGAGCCATGAATACGCAGGATCAATCCTTTATTTCATTTCTTTATAAACTGCAAGATATTCAGCATGTGTGCTCTGGTCGCTCTTCCTCCCGGCAAGAAACGTCTTTTCATACCTTGTTATTATTCAATGAAGGCGAAGGGGATATAGTCATTGATGGAATGACGTATCCTCTTTACCGTCAAAAGGGCTTTATGCTCGCTCCCGGCGCAGCCATGAAGCTCCATATGTTGTCCGGCGCTCCAGCGGATTATTACATCATCCGTTTTCTTGCATTACAACCGTCCGGGGAGCCGGATCGTTACATACCCGCACCAGCGCTTGGACCGCATGAATGGATCATTTCCCACTTTCGTTTTGTGATGGATATGGTCGAAGAGATCAAGAGGAAGCATCATTGTAACAGTGTGTGGGACCAAATGAAGGCCAACATTGTATTTCAGGAAATGCTGATGTCCTTGTTTCAGCATACGAGCCGTGATCAGAAGCCTGATGTGCAGCAGGCGGTGACGCTGACCCTTCATTATATGGAGCAGCACTATGCTTCCGATATTACGCGGGACAAGCTGGCGGAGCTGGCAGGGATGAGCGCTGATTATTATTCGCGTATGTTCAAAAAATTGATCGGCAAAAGCCCGACGGAATATTTGACGGACATTCGTATCAATCATGCGAAGCAGGCGCTGGTGCTTACCCGTGATTCCTTCCGATCTATTGCTCACGGTGCCGGTTTTAGCGATGAGTTCTATTTTAGCCGCAAATTTAAAGCCGCGACAGGACGCTCCCCCTCAGCCTACGTGAATACAATCCGTTATTCGGATAAAATTGCTTCGCTCAAGCATCTGTTAACTGGACATTTGATTGCGCTGGGCATTGAGCCGTATGCGGCGGTCATCAACAAGGCTTATCCTGTCACCGAAGGCTTCCGCAATACCATTTCGGTGGGTGAGGTTCAGCCCGACCTGGAGAAGCTGATGTCAGCCCGGCCTGATCTGATTTTAACCTGTGAGTTTAGGGATTTTGAGAAGTCGAAAAAGGAAAAAATGTACGAGCAGATTGCGCCCACCGTCACCGTGCCCTTTTTTCAAAACTGGCGCACTCATTTTCAGTCGATTGCCCGTATTGTCGGCAAGGATGCGGAAGCGGTGGAATGGCTGGAACGGTATGAAACGAAGGCTGCGACCATTTCTCGAAAACTCAGGCAAAAGATCGGCGGGGAGACGGTGCTAATCGTCGGAGTGGGGAACCAGAAAATGTGTGTGTATGGACAGCGGAATGTGGGAACGGTGTTATACGGGGATTTAAAGCTGGCTATGCCTGCGGGAGTGGAGGATATTGTCCATTACCTTGAGGTGACGGTGGACGATCTGGCTGAATATGATGCGGATCGCATCATACTGACGTGTTTCCGCCATTATGGAAATGCCTGTGAAGAACAAACGATTCAGCAGGAATGTCTGGCACTGTGGCGCTCTCCTGCATGGCAGAAGCTAAAGGCGGTGCAAAGCGGAGCAGTACACCATATGTGTGATAGCCGACACCTGTATACATGCTATACTTCGTTGTCCCACGACCTGTTATTGGACAAAACGGTCACGTTGTTATTGTCTGATTCGTCCAAATAAAGGACGCTAACGTCCATGTTCATCATGGTCCCCCTCCCTATAATTAATAATGAGAATCAATATCATTATTGGCGATCTAAATAGGGGGAATAGAGAAATGCAAGCATCAGGCAAGGGGAGTATATGGATTGCGCTCATCGTTGTATTGCTGCTTTTATCAGGCTGTGGCACTGGAGGCGCGGGTAAGAGTGCGGATTCCGGTGGAGCGACTGGAACGGATAAAGGAACGACGGATACACAGGGAGCGGCTTCAACCGATTCGGTGCGTACCATTGAGCATGTGTTGGGTAAAACCGAGATTAAGGGGACACCCAAGCGGGTCGTAACGCTGTATAACGGAGCCAACGATGTTATGATCGCCTATGGTATAAAGCCTGTGGGGATTGTGGAGTCCCATGGAACGGAGCCTGTGTATGACTATTTAAAAAAGGATCTCGCAGGGATTCCCACGGTCGGGTTGGAAACACAGCCGAGCCTGGAGGAGATTTATAACCTGAAACCGGATGTCATCATTGCAACCCGATTCCGTAACGAGGCGACGTACCAGCAATTATCGGAAATTGCCCCTACCGTGGCCGTCAATGAAGTATATGAGTGGAAGGAAACCGTAAAACTGATCGGACAAGTGTTGAATCAGGAGGACAAAGGAACACAATTGCTGGCGGATTGGGATCGGCGTGTAGCGGATTTCAGGACGAAAATGGGTGACCGTCTGCCGATCAAGGCCTCCATTGTCAATTTCCGCGCGGACCATGCACGTATTTATTATATGGGCTATGCCGGGAAAATTCTGAAGGAGTTAGGCTTTACCCGCCCTCCTGCACAAGAAGGGGATCAGTGGGGAGTTAAAGTCAACAGCAAGGAAAGCATACCCGATATGAATGCAGAGACATTGTTCGTATTTAACTCCGGTAAGGATCCGGCTGCGATTGAAAGAAATGTTGAAGCCTGGACCCGTCATCCTCTATGGAAAAACCTTGATGCATACAAGAAAAATAGCATTTTTAAGGTCGACGAGGTGAACTGGAATTTGGCTGGAGGTTATCTGAGCGCGAATCGGATGCTGGATGATCTTTATAAAATGTATGATCTGAAATCATAAACCTACATGACAATAAGAACGACGGAAATACAGCAGAGGGGTGAGGGGGGATATCTCTCATCCTTCTTTTATGTTGTACCAGGCTGTTGGAAGAGTGAGGCTATGCAACGATGCTAACGACAAATGTAAGAAAATGGACTGGACTTGGTGTATGCCTGATTTTGTTGACAGGAGCTTTATCTCTTGGCCTACTGATGGGTAGAACGCTAATTAATTCAAATTTTATAATTTCTTCCTTATTTCATTATGATGCTCAAAATGTAGAGCATGTGCTGATACATACCGAACGCTTGCCGCGTACGGTCATTGCTGCTGTTGTAGGCGCGAGCTTGGCGATGGCAGGAGCCTTCATGCAGGCACTTACCCGCAACCCGTTGGCTTCGCCCAGTACGTTCGGTATCAATGCGGGTGCTTTGTTCTTCGTCTCTATCGCAGCGGTCGCGTTTTTGGTCGAGTCCATGATGTCTCTGATGGGCTTTGCCTTGATCGGCGCAGGACTGGCGGCTGTTCTGGTGTACGTCATCGGATCATTAGGCAGGGATGGGTTGACGCCAGTCAAGATTGTATTGTCCGGCTCTGCCATTCACGCTTTGTTTATGTCGATGATCCAAATTATTTTGGTGATGAATGAAACGGGGATGCAAAATGTGCTGTTCTGGATGGCAGGCTCTGTCAGCGGACGTTCACTGGAGATGCTACAGCCTTTATTTCCTTTTATGCTAGTGGCTGGGATCTCGGCAATGTTTATGGGGAGAGCGGTGAATCTGCTCGTGACTGGGGAAGATGTGGCGAAGGGCTTGGGGCAAAATATATTATGGGTAAAATGCGCGATGGGCCTGATTATTGTGGTGCTGGCTGGATGCTCTGTTGCTATTGCGGGGGCGATTGGATTTGTCGGTCTGATCATTCCGCATGTGGCGCGTGCTTTGGTTGGTGCGGATTACCGCTGGATTATCCCTTTTTCGGCGGTACTGGGTGCTTTGCTATTGGTGTCGGCGGATACCGCAGCCAGAGTGCTGATTTCGCCGCAGGAAATTCCGATTGGCGTCATTACAGCTTTGATCGGGGTTCCCTTTTTCGTCTACATTGCCCGTAAAGGGGTGGCGTGGAAATGAAGCGCGTGAATTTGAAGCATGGGACTGGCAGAGGCGGCATGAATGCGAAGCATTATGTGACGCTGCGCAGCAGAAATGGCAGGTTTCATATCCAACTGGAAAAGAAAGCACTATGGATGATGTGTGGACTGGCCTTGGCGCTACTGATCATGGGCGTGATGAGTGTAGGCTGGGGAGATACGTATGTGCACCCTTGGGAAGTGCTTCGAGCGATATGGGGGCGTGGCTCAGGCGATTATGATTTTATTCTGTACAGGCTGCGGTTTCCACGGGCGCTTACGGGGGTGCTGGTTGGTGCGGCTCTGGGCATCGCGGGAGCGGTGCTTCAGGGCATTATCCGCAATCCGTTGGCATCCCCGGATATCCTCGGGATTACAGGCGGAGCATCCGTAGCGGCAGTTACGTTCATTGCTTACGGGGGAGCTGTTATGAGCATTCAATGGCTACCTGTGGCGGCTGTTGCTGGAGCGCTGGTCGTATCGCTACTTGTGTATATATTGGCCTGGAAGGATGGTGTGACACCCATCCGACTGGTGCTGGTGGGAATTGGTTTGGCTTCTGCTATGAGCTCGATTACGACGCTGATGCTGGTCATGAGCTCGTCCTTTACAGCCGGCAAGGCTTATATTTGGCTGACGGGCAGCGTGTATGGAGCATCGTGGAATAACGTATATACGATGCTGATCGCTGTTGTGATCTGCACACCTCTGGTTCTCTATTTTTCACGCAGCCTCAACACACAGGAGCTGGGGGATGATGTGGCTACCGGCTTGGGAGTGGAGGTGCAGCGGCATCGTGTGATGTTGCTGCTGCTCAGTGTGATTCTTGCTGGAACTGCCGTAGCAGTTGCGGGAGCGATTGGTTTTGTGGGTTTAATCGCGCCGCATATTGCGCGCAGATGGGTAGGTCGCTCTATGGGTAGCCTGACGCTGGTGTCAGCACTGGTAGGGGGATTGCTGGTGTATCTCGCCGACTTGCTGGCCCGTACGGCTTTTTATCCGATTGATATTCCCGCAGGCATTTTTACAGCAGGGGTGGGCGCACCGTTTTTCCTGTATTTGCTGCTCCAGCGCCGAAATCGGCATTAAAGCCGAGCTGGAATTT
Source organism: Paenibacillus sp. NRS-1781 (assembly GCF_050467745.1). Lineage (NCBI taxonomy): Bacteria > Bacillati > Bacillota > Bacilli > Caryophanales > Paenibacillaceae > Paenibacillus > Paenibacillus sp. NRS-1781. The sequence goes on along the minus strand of NZ_JBITPI010000016.1, from coordinate 45,069 downwards.
TTTTGAACACTTATTTGAACATTTATGGGTGGTATATCTTTTTAATGGAATATACAACATCTTAAGTTCACAGTTTATAAAAGGGGAGGGAAGCTGCATGGGTTTAGAGGTGAAGGACCTGATGATTAACTACGGGTCAGACCCGGTCATTCAAGAGCTGGACCTGCAAATTCCGGAGGGAAAGATAACGGTACTAGTAGGCAGCAATGGGTGTGGCAAATCGACGATTTTGCGTGCCATGGCGCGGCTATTGAAGCCTGCGGCGGGAGCGGTGCTGCTGGATGGACAGGCTATTGCCCAGTTACCCTCCAAGCAGATTGCCAAAAGGCTATCCATTTTGCCGCAGGGACCTTCAGCGCCGGAAGGACTGACCGTGTATCAGTTGGTCAAGCAGGGCAGATATCCACATCAGAGCTGGCTGAAGCAGTGGTCGGCAGAGGATGAAGCACAGGTACAAAACGCGCTGCAAGCGACGCAATTGGAGGCTTTTGCGGATCGTCCAGTAGATTCCTTATCCGGCGGGCAGCGCCAGCGTGCGTGGATTTCCATGACTTTGGCGCAGGGGACGGATATGATCCTGCTGGATGAGCCGACGACCTATTTGGACATGACGCATCAAATTGAGATTTTGGACCTGCTGTTTGATTTGAATGAACGAGAAGGGCGGACCATTGTCATGGTGCTGCATGATCTGAATCTGGCTTGTCGCTATGCGCACCACATGGTTGCGGTATACGATAAGCGCATTTACGCGCAGGGAAAGCCGGAAGAAATCATGACCGCAGAGACGGTGGAAAAGGTATTCCAACTGCGCTGCCAAGTCATTCCTGATCCCTTGTACGGAACACCGATGTTTATTCCTCATGGAAAGGGGAGGAAAATGGGTGCTGTACGCCAAAGGGTCTTCGTTTGAGCCTGCCGAATGGTCGTATCTGACGGAAAAATTGCGAATAAGCAGCCGTGGTGAACAAGCTCCAATCGGACGGTATGATCTACCTGCGGCTGATTTGCTGGATGCAACTCAATGTGCTATGTATCTGGATCGGCTGGCAGGGCTGCATGATTTTTCTGCACGCAAGGTGACGGCCTCTGTTTTGGCGAAGCGGTACGGTTTTTTGATCGTGTCCCCGGCTCTGTATGCCATGTCGGTATATAACAAGATGCTGGAAGTCAAGATTGCTGATTGTGCAATCCAATCTGCTTTTGTCAAGGATACCTGGCTTCCAAGGTTGCATTTGAACAGATTGCTGGTTACGGAATGTGACAGCGGAAAGAAGGGTGAGGATGGGGAAGACATCGGTCTGGAGCAGCGTCATGCTTGGCGTGATCACGTCATTCAGCATGTATTTGCAGAGCATTTGGCCCTGATGTGGCGATCTGTGTCTGCTGTTGCTTCCATTCCGAGGACGGTATTATGGGAAAACACCGCTATCTATGTCTATGCGCTATATGAAAACCGCATCCGGCAGGAGCTAAAAAGCGAGGATCGGCTACGAATGGAGGAGGATTTTAAATATTTGACCTGTGAAGCTCCGGCTCACTTGTTTGGTGAACGGCAAAATCCACTGGCTCGGTATTTTGGTACTCCCCGTTCAGAGAGAGCGGTGGTACCTGTAACGGCATCGGTATCCGCCACGCCCACTGCGGCCGTGAAAGCTGTACGTGTTCGCAAAACCTGCTGCTATTTTTATCAGCTGAAGGAAAAGGGCAGCTATTGCCCTACCTGTCCGAAGATACATTGTACGAGCTAAGTATAAGCTACGAAGTTTGAGCTGTAGTGAGCTGGAATTTTGCCTAAGCGCCATTCCGCCTGCTTTGATTTCTATATGCATAATGTGAGTTTTGGTTATATCACGAAAGGAGATGGTTTGTATGTTTCGCATTCAATCTCGGGTTCAGGGGGTAACGACGGACCTGCTGGAGCTTTATCAGCATGTTAGTGCTTCTACCCTTGGGCATTTCACGGATTTTGGATGTATGCAGGGAGCACAGCCGTTGTTCCGTCCCATTCGTTTGCTGGGGAATGCAGTTACGGTCAGGCTTCCCCATCTGGACTCCACTGCTGTGCGTCATGCACTGGAATTGGCACAAGCGGGTGATGTGCTGGTTGTCGATATGTCCGGTGACGATGCCAGAGCCTGTTGGGGAGAATTCAGAGCCTATGTAGCGATGAAAAAACAACTGGCTGGTGTGATTGTTTCCGGTTGTGTCACAGATGTCGGTATCTTGAACCAGCTGCAATTTCCCGTCTTTTCCAAAGGGGTTAGTGCCTTAACTACACGTACACTGGAACTGGAGGGAGAGGTGAATACGCCGATTAGCCTGTTTGGGGTCAGCGTACATCCGGGTGATCTCATTTTGGGTGATGACGATGGTGTATTTGTAGTGAGGCCGGAGGAAGCGTGGGAATTGGGGAAAAAAGCTTTGGAAAAACAGCGCAAGGAGGAGCTTACGCGCCAGCAATTCGGATACGATCAGCTTTTGAATGCCCGGCTGGAAAGGTAAGTCTACTACTGGCATCTCACTACATATTGAAGTCAATTTGATTATGGAAATAGAAACGTTCTCAATCACCTTTTTTGATGGTTTCCGTTTGTGAATGGACGCTATGTTGTATTCATTCGTGAGTGCATAGGAAGCATATCTTTTACAAACTTGTCTATCTAGTCTGGTGCTTTGGTACCTACTGCCAGCATATGCGGACTCATACCTATGATGGATTCCTGCTCCTCCGTTTGTCGTGCTATTGCTAACAAACGGCTGCGATGGTCCGGGACGGTCCACTTCTCTTTAAATCCGGGAGCCATCCAGCCGGGTCCTTCCACTCCGAAAATACGAGGCTCCTGCAATCCAGCCGCTTGCCAGTCTGCAAGTAGGGCATCTGGTGTATGAAAGTAGGAGCGAGCGATAAAAGAGGGATAATCGGCAGGGCGCACATGCTGACCATCGGCTAGCTCCCGTCTAACCATTTCCATGAACGCATCTTCCTCCACAATGGTGTTGTGGTCGCCATATACAGATAATCCCCAAAGTAACGAACCAAACCTCGATATAGCTGAAGTGATCAGCATCCCGCCTTTCTTTAAGACAAGTGCTGCTTCTTGTAGAGCTTTTTCTCGTTCCAGCTCCTATTTTTCAAAAAAATAGTACACCAATGAGTAAGGCCGTGCTGGAAAAGGTTTTTATAACCTGATCCCGGCACGGCCTCATTGTATTTTTAAAGTGTATACCCTCCTGTGACGCCAGATTTATTAAAGCGCTTTCTCTCCAGCATGGCAATTACCGTTTTACAGGTTATTAAAAATTAATATTTATTTTTGATTATTTTTGTATTATATATTTTCAAATCAAAACAAAAGTGTTATAGTCTCCTTAAACCAAAAATACACACTGTAATAAAGCTATTCAAAACTAAAAATGAACTTGGAGGTCTTTTTCCTATGGTACAAAGTCTGTGGAATTCTTCACAAGCATCTGAGCAAAAAAACACGTTGGAACAACTCGTATATCGCTCTAACCTTATCGGCACGGACAGGAGTGTATGCAACTGGGGAGGCGGCAATACTTCGGCCAAAACGACGATACAGGATTTTCGTGGGCGTGAAGTAGAAGTAATGTACGTCAAAGGCAGCGGTTCCGATCTTGCTACAATGAAAGCGCATAACTTTACAGGGCTTCGTATGGAGGATATCCGTCCCTTGTTCGAAAGGGAAGATATGTCTGACGAGGATATGGTCGCGTATCTGGCGAATTGTATGATAGATGCTAAACATCCGCGTGCTTCGATTGAGACGCTATTGCACGCTTTTTTACCTTTTAGACATGTGGATCATACCCACCCGGACGCGATTATCAGCTTGTGCTGTGCGCATAACGGCAAGGAAATTGCGAAGGAAATTTTCGGTGACCGTTTTGTATGGGTCCCTTATATCCGTCCTGGCTTTAAGCTGTCCAAGATGATTGCCCAAGGTGTACTCGATCACCCCAAAGCAGAATTGGTATTGATGGAAAAGCACGGTCTGGTTACATGGGGAGAAACTTCCGAGGCAGCCTATGCGAAAACCATTGAAATCATTCAAGAAGCAGAAAGCTATATTAAGGCTCGCCAAGAGGAAAAGCAGTCGTTTGGAGGCGCAAAATATAAAGCGCTTACCCATGAGGAACGCCGCAGGATTGCGTCTAGCGTCATGCCATCCGTTCGGGGAGCGGTCAGTGATGAGAAGAAGATGATCCTTACCTTTGATGATGCAGAGGACGTGCTGGAGTTTGTGAACGGTCAGGATTCTGCTGTATTGTCACAGGTCGGGGCAGCGTGCCCGGATCATCTGGTTCATACCAAGGTGGTGCCGTTCTTTGTAGACTGGACGCCGGATGTGGAGGATGTCGAGGGTTTGAAAATAAAGCTCGTAGAGGGTATTGCAGCCTATAAGGAGCAATACCAAGCTTATTTTGAACGCAATCGGCATGAAGGAGACGTTATGTTTGAGGCCGCGCCACGTGTGATTTTAATCCCGGGCATCGGCATGATTAACACAGGAAAAAGCTGGAGTAACGCACAGGTGAGTGGTGCATTGTATCATCGCGCTATCGCGGTGATGCGAGGTGCAACGGCGTTAGGGCAGTTTGTTTCGCTTAGTGAAAATGAATCGTATAACGTGGAATACTGGCCCTTGGAGTTGTATAAGCTGTCACTCGCTCCGGCAGAAGCGGAATTTTCGCGCAAAATCGCGCTCATTACAGGCGGCGCAGGCGGAATCGGCAGTGCAACCGCACGCCGACTGGTGGATGAAGGAGCACATGTCGTGCTGGCCGACCTGAATTTGGAAGGTGCGCAAAAGGTGGCCGCCGAGCTGAATGATCACTTTGGAGAAAACCGCGCTATTGCAGTCAAAATGGATGTGACACAGGAGGACCAGATCCAGGCTGCCTATGCAGAAACTGCTCTGACCTATGGCGGTGTGGATATCATCGTCAATAATGCGGGTTTGGCCACCTCCAGTCCATTCGACGAAACCTCATTAAAGGAATGGAATTTGAACGTGAACGTGCTGGGCACGGGTTATTTCCTGGTGGCACGGGAAGCGTTCAAGCTGATGAAGGAACAGACACTTGGCGGAAGTATGGTGTTCGTCGGCTCGAAGAATTCGGTCTATGCGGGTAAAAATGTAACAGCCTACAGCTCGGTTAAGGCACTGGAAGCCCATCTCGCCCGTTGTATTGCTGCAGAAGGCGGCGAATACGGTATCCGGGTGAATACCATTTTGCCGGACGCTATTTTGCAAGGCTCGGCGATCTGGAACTCTAACTGGCGCAACGAACGCGCTGCGGCCTACGGCATTGAGCCAGACCAGCTGGAGGAACACTACCGCAAGCGGACGACGCTGCTGGTCAACATTTACCCGCAGGATATCGCAGAGGGTATTGCCTTTTTCGCCTCATCCAAGGCGGAGAAAACGACAGGCTGCATGCTCACTATCGACGGCGGCGTCCCCGCTGCCTTTACACGCTAGGAAGTTATGAGCTTGGGCTACTTTCAAATAAATCTCTGATTATAAGATAGTCAGCTCTTTTAAATAATGAGAACGTAAATAAGTTATAATTACTTATTTACGTTTCGTGTTTTGTGTTTTGTGTTTTTTCAAAAATATGCACACCCAAAATTTTAAAATAGAAGTGACTTTATGGTGGTTAGCAGCGTAGCGGATGGAATCGTTCTGAAGAAGCGTAGCGTTCGCCTTTGCAACAGCGATCGGAAGAATGATCCATCCGCGAAGCGGCCTCCCCATAACTCACTTCATTTTCCAAGGAGGAATCACGATGAGCGACAAAGCGTACGCCTTATTCGAGGAACAGCAGCAACAAAGGGGCATTGACCTGGAGCAAGTAAAAACAAAACTGAAAGCGCTTAGCATAGAAACCCCGTCCTGGGGCTATGGCGACTCAGGTACACGGTTTAAAGTCTTTCAAAAAACAGGCGTGCCGCGTGATCCGTTCGAAAAGCTGGAGGATGCTGCACAGGTTCATGCCGTAACGGGATTGTGTCCATCGGTCGCCATTCATATTCCATGGGATAAGGTGGATCATTACGGCAAGCTCCGCAGCCATGCTGAAAGTCTGGGACTACAGCTTGGGGCGGTTAACCCGAATCTGTTTCAGGATGAGGATTACATGCTCGGCAGCGTCACCAATGTAGACCCGGCCATCCGCCGCAAGGCAATAAACCACCTGCTGGAATGCGTGGACATTGCGAAGGAAACGGGCTCCAATGATTTTAGCCTGTGGTTTGCAGACGGAACAAACTATCCGGGTCAGGGAGACATCCGCAAACGGAAAAATTGGATGCTGGAAGCACTCAGCGAAATGTATAAGGCGCTCACGCCTGACATGCGCATGCTGATTGAATACAAGGCGTTCGAGCCAGCCTTTTATCATACGGATATTGCCGATTGGGGCATGGCGTACAATTATGCGACCAAGCTGGGACCGCAGGCGCAGGTGCTTGTGGATACAGGGCATCATCTGCCGGGAGCCAACGTGGAGCATATTGTGGCATTTTTAATTGATGAGAAGCGACTGGGCGGTTTTCATTTTAATAGCTACAAATATGCGGATGATGATCTCATCGTGGGCTCCGCGAATCCGTACGAGCTGTTCTTGATTTTTTATCAAATTTTAAATGCGGCTCAGGATGTGGATACGGATATCCGACACACGGTGGACAAAATTGCTTATTTGATCGATCAGTCGCACAATATTGAACAAAAAATCCCGGCGATGATTCGCTCGGTGCTGAATGTGCAGACTCAATATGCGAAGGCGTTGCTGATCAATCATGCAGAGGTGGAGGAAGCGGCGAACCGTCAGGATGTGCTGGGTGCGGAGGATGCTGTGCGTAAAGCGTTTGAGTTCGACGTTGCACCCTTGCTCAAGGCACTACGTGAGGAGCAAGGACTACCCGTTGATCCGATGAAAGCCTATTTAGCGTCTGACTATGGCACGCAGATTTTGCAAAGGGGCAAGGGTGGTGCTAGCTGGTGAGCATCCTCGCATATGATTTGGGGGCAAGCAGCGGCAGGGTTCTGCTCGGTCGATTGACGGATTCACGTATAGAGGTGGAGGAAATTCATCGCTTTTCGAATGATCCGGTCAAGCTCGGGGAACGTCTGCACTGGGATATTTTGCGTCTGTATCACGAGGTTCAACAAGGGCTGCTCAAAGCCAAGCACATGGGAGTAACTCCGTCCAGTCTGGCGATTGATTCCTGGGCGGTCGATTTTGGACTGATTGGAGAAGCCGGAGAATTGCTGGGTAACCCTTATCATTATCGGGATTGGCATACCCACGGGGTGATGGAGGAAGTACAGGTCCAACTGGGAAAAGAGTTTATTTTTCAGCGCACAGGCATTCAGTTTTTGACGTTTAACACGATGTATCAGCTGTCTGCTATGCGAAAAGCAAAATCGCCGCTGCTGGAGCAGGCACAGCATTTCTTGATGATCCCTGATTTGCTGCGGTATTTTCTAACGGGTGAAATGCACAATGAGTTTTCCAATGCGACCAGCACCCAACTGTATAATCCGTTGCTGCAGGCATGGGATCATGAGCTGTTGTCTAGTATTGATATTCCCCATTCTTGGTTTGGAAAGGTACTGGAGCCGGGAAGTGCCGCCGGTACGATCCGTTCCTCGGTCATGACTGATCTGGGCATCGGGGCGATTCCTGTCATTGCGGTAGCGGAGCATGATACGGGATCGGCTGTGGCGGCGGTGCCTGCGCTGGAGCGATCATTTGCCTATTTAAGCTGCGGAACGTGGTCCCTGATGGGAACGGAAACCCCGCAGCCCGTGATCAACGAGGATACGCTGAGATTTAATTTTACGAACGAAGGCGGGGTGGGCCGAACCTACAGGCTGCTTAAAAATATTATGGGCTTGTGGATTTTACAGGAGGCACGCAGAGAGTGGGAGCGTCAAGGAACCTCCTATTCTTTCCCCGAGCTGGTACACATGGCGGAGCAGGCTCCGGCGTTTGCTTCATGGATCGACCCGGACGATGAACTGTTTCTACATGCCGGAGATATGAAAACACGCATACGCCAATATTGCCGTAATACCGGGCAGCCTTTACCGGAGACACCGGGGGAGGTCACACGCTGTATTTTGGAAAGTCTGGCGTTGAAGTACCGTTACGTTTTGGAGCTTACGGAACGGGTGTCAGGACAACGGTTTAACGGGCTGCATATGGTCGGTGGGGGAATTCAAAATCGGCTGTTGTGCCAATGGACGGCCAATTCGATTCAAAAACCCGTGTGGGCTGGACCCGCAGAAGCAAGCGCAATCGGCAATCTTGCGGTACAATGGATGGCACAGGGAAAGTTCGCCGATATATGGGAAGCACGCCGGGTCATCGCGGATTCTATTTCCGTAGAGGTATATGAACCTGCCGAGTCGGAAGCGTGGGAGGATGCCTATGGACGATTCCGGCGTGTGGCGGGACTTTTTGTACATTAAAGATGTGGAGTGAGATTGCCATGCTGGTCGCAGAAAGATATGAGATGATCGTTCAGCTCGTCAATGAAAAAGGAAGCATCCGTGTGTCGGAGTTGAGTGAGCTGTGCAAAGTCACGGAGGAAACGATCCGCCGCGATCTGGACCGTCTGGAGCAGGCGGGACGGTTGCGCCGTTCGCATGGGGGAGCGGTTAGCGTCAAAAACGAGCAGCCCGAAACGCCGTATGCGGTACGGGAAATTATGAACGCAGAGGAAAAACGTCGTATTGCCGAGGAAGCGGTCAAGCAGATTCAGCCGCATGATCGTATTTTGCTGGATGCCAGTACAACGGCTTGGTATATGGCGTCGATTCTGCCGGATATTCCGTTGACGATATTGACGAATTCGATCCGTGTAGCAACAGAGCTGGCGGGTAAGGAAAAAATCGAGGTCATTTCCACCGGAGGACAGTTGCTACAGCGCTCATTGTCATTCGCTGGTCCGCTAGCGGAGCGCTCGTTGGAATCGTATTATGTGGATAAATTGTTTTTCTCCAGCCAGGGGGTCCATCTGGATCGGGGCATTAGTGAATCGAATGAGCTGCAAGCCCGTTTGAAGCAAAAAATGGTCAGTATTGCAGACCGCGTGATTTTACTGGCAGATGCGAGCAAATTTGGGCAGCAGGCATTCACGCATGTCGTGAAGCTGTCTCAGGTATCCGAAATCATTACGGATGCGCGGTTGTCGGACCCAATTCGTAGTCAATTAGCAGAGCTGTCGATTTCGGTTACCTTTGTATAAAGCGGGTAGTTAGTTGCCGAGGTGGAGGTCGCTCTGCGTTTCATTTGATCTTACGATCGCTGTTGCAGCGGGATTCTCTGATGATACAAAACATGTATAGGTGAGAATCCCGCTTGCGATGGAAAGCACCATCCGACTGCGCAGTGGTATCAAAAGTGACTATTTAATTATGTATAATATAGAAATTATTTACCATTCATATAAATATCTATTCCATGGAATGAAGGGGTGTCTCGTATGAAGGTGTCTTTATTTATTACCTGCCTGAGTGATGCGATTTATCCCAAGGTGGGGGAAGCGATGGCACGCTTGCTTGCCAGATATGGTGTCGAGCTACATTTTCCAAAGGTGCAGACATGCTGCGGACAGCCGTCCTATAACAGCGGCTATTGGGATGAAACGAGGGCAGCGGCGAAAACGATTTTGAAAGCGTTTGACGACAGCGACTTTGTTGTATCGCCCTCCGGTTCCTGCACTTATATGATTCATCATTACCCGGAGTTGTTCAAGGATGAGCCGGAATGGCTGGACTCAGCGCGGCGACTGGAGCAAAAGACGTATGAGTTTACGCAATTTATGGTAAAGGTGCTTGGCGTGACCGATGTGGGCGCGTCTTTTCCGCATACGGTAACCTACCATCCGTCCTGCCACGGTACCCGTTTGTTGGGCGTGAAGGAGGAGCCGATGCAGCTACTTGGCAGTGTAAAGGACTTGCAGCTGGTGCCGCTTCCTTTTGCCGAGGATTGCTGTGGCTTTGGTGGTACTTTTGCGGTGAAAATGTCGGATATTTCGGGAGCCATGGTGACGGAAAAGGTGGATCATGTCAGGGAGACGGAGGCCGAGGTGCTGGTTGGACTGGATATGGCCTGCCTGATGAACATTGCGGGAAATCTCCGGTATCGGGAGGAGCCGGTTCGGGTTATGCATCTGGCCGAGCTGCTGTATGAAGGGGTGAAGCACGCATGACCGCTGTACATTCACATTCGATGAGCCAAAAGGTCAAAAAACGCGCCGAGCTGGCCCTGAATGACGATTTTTTACGGAATGCGGTTCGTTTCACAACCGAGCGTTTGCGCAACGGGAAGAAGGCGGCTTCAGAGCAGCATGGAAATTGGGAGGAATGGCGTGAGCGGGGCCGCCAAATTCGGCTGCATACCATTGCCTATCTGGACTATTATCTGAACCTGTTTGTGGACAATGCCCGGGCCAACGGGGTGCATATCCATTTTGCCGATACAGCCGCAGATGCCGTACGAATTACGCTGGATATTGCTGCCCACAATCAGGCCCGGTCTGTTGTTAAATCCAAGTCGATGGTGTCGGAGGAGCTGCACTTGAATCAGGCGCTGGAGGGTGTGAATATCGAGACGATTGAAAGCGATCTTGGTGAGTATATTATTCAGCTTGCAGGCGAGGCTCCATCCCATATCGTCATTCCGGCGATTCACAAAAACCGCTATCAGATTGCCGAACTGCTGTCCAAAGAAGCGGGGGAGGAACTGTCTGCGGATACGACGATTTTGGCTGGTTTTGTCCGCAAGAAGCTGCGTGAAAAGTTTCTGGAGGCAGATATCGGAATGACTGGCTGTAATTTTGCCATCGCAGAGACGGGTTCCATGGTACTGTTTGAAAATGAAGGCAATGCGCGGATGGTATCCACTTTGCCCAAAACGCAAATTACGCTGATGGGTATGGAACGGATTATTCCATCCTGGGCGGATCTGGAGGTCATGGCTACATTGCTGCCACGCTCCGCTACCGGTCAGAAGCTGACGATGTATATGTCCGGTATTTCAGGCCCGAGGCGCAGCCAGGATGCCGATGGACCGGAGGAAATGCACATCATCATCGTAGATAACGGACGTTCACTTCAGTTGGGTGATCCCGAGTTTCAAGAGCTTCTGAACTGCATTCGTTGCGGAGCTTGCCTGAATGCCTGTCCGGTTTATCGCCACATTGGCGGACATGCGTATGGCGGGACCTATAGCGGACCTATCGGTGCGGTACTTACGCCTGCTTTGCATGGCAACATCGAAGAGTGGAACGATATAGCAAGTGCGTCCAGTCTGTGTGGTGCGTGCTATGAAGCCTGTCCGGTCAAAATACCGTTGCATGATATGCTGGTCTATTTGCGCAGACGCAAGGTGGAGGCCGGGCAAGGAGATAAGCTGGAAGCGGCAGGAATGAAGGGCTTTGCGACCGTTGTTTCCAGCTCGAAGCGATTCGCAGCGGCGATTCGACTTGGGCAAATTGCCCAGAGGGTGGTCGTCCGTAAGGGAGAAATTACGCTGAAGCTCGGCCCGCTAAAGGGCTGGAATACGTACCGCGTGACTCCTTCTCTGGCGAAAAAGTCCTTCCGTCAGCAATGGAACACACTGGAACGTGAGCTGGAGCAGGAACGTAACGTGATGCAGCCTGACGTTCGCAGCCGAATGGAGACGATTTTGGAAGATAGAAGTAGAGGAGGCGGGCAGCATGAGTGAACAGAATAGACCTCCTGTGCAAGCAAAGGCGGGCCATGAAGCGTGGCTGCATCAAATGGAAGCCGAATCCCGCGCCAAGCAGGAGCGCTTTATGGATAGCATTGCAACGAAGCTCAAGCGTCCACGACAGACGGAGCCGCCCGTGCAGCCGTTTCGCGGCGCACCTGCATTTTGGCACGAATTCGAATGGAACGCGGAGCAGCGCATCGAAGAGTTCACCGCCAACTTTACAAGTGTTGGCGGGCATGTCGTGCGTCTGCCGGATCTGGAGCAGACGGCAGACTGGATCGCGCGCAAGGCGCGTGAGCTGGGAGCGGCCTATATCGTCCGGCAGAATGAGCCGGACCTGGATGCGCTCCAGCTGGAAGCGGCGCTGCCGGAAGTCCGTCTATCGGTGTGGAACACCGATCCAGTCGAGGACTGGAAGGCCCGCGCCGCTGAGGCGGATATCGGCATCGTCATAGCCGACGAGGCCGCTGCCTACACCGGATCGGTGGCGGTGCTATCCTCACCGGAGAAGGGCCGCTCGGTCAGTCTGCTGCCGACCGTGCTGATTATTCTCCTTCCGCTGGAGCGTCTGCGAACGCGACTGGGCGAAATTTTAAGCCGCTTTGACGAAGTCGGACGTGAGCAACTGCCCGCAGGTATTCATTTTATTACCGGACCCAGCCGTTCCTCGGATATTGAAAATGATTTGACCATTGGCGTACACGGACCCGGTATCGTTTATACGTTGTTAATTGGTTGACGAGCATGATAGAGTGGGAAGCGAGTTTCAAAATCCATCTGCCTGCGGCTGCTTCGAACCGAAATGCTGCCATTGTGCAGCTCGGTAATGCTTTTTGTAATCTTGTATGAACTTTCCCCATTAGTTCTTAACTTTTGTTGAGAACTAATGGGGAAAGGAAAAAAAAGAACTTTCACTCCACATGAAAGGTGCATAATTGGCACTTCAAGATGGCTATGAAAGTTCTTTTTCATATTTAATTTTCTTCATACGGTAGTTACTTGCAACGCCTGATCTGTCCGCGAATGGCTCCATTTGGATGCCGGACGGTATGAACATTAACATAAGCATTGCCTTCTCTGAGCTGGCAAACTAAGTCATAAATGGTTCTGCCTCTGAGTGGACCGACGAGGTCACATGCACGCAGCACACCGCTGACAACGCCTCTTTTGACCGTAATTCCGAATTTGGAGGGGCCGAACAAGACAGCTACGACTGGGCCATTTTCACCCCTGCGTCCCAGATGAATATCTGCTTTAGTTACTCGCGAAATGTTGCGCAGGATAAGCTCGAATTTTAATTGCTGGCGATCCTTATGGTAATGAAACTCCGCATTTCCTGTGGCATTTGTTTTGACAGGAGGTACTTCATGACTCCCCCTTAAAGTCGCTTTAAACGTAGACATTACATCGCTCCTTTTCCCAGTGTTGGTTTAGTGTATTCATGGGGCCAGGGAAAGGGCTGTACTTTTGCCTGTAAAGAGAAAGTTGTGTGTTTTTAGTAACAATATATAGACAAACTAGACCGTTTTAATCTATATATTGCTGATTTGAAATCGCTCTTGGGATTTATGTGAAATGTTCATTTACATAATATAACCATTTATTCTATAATGTTTAAGAGTGTGATTTATTTGAAAGGAGGGATCGGATGAATAAGTAAGTCTTCGCCTGCCTAGAAATCCAATGGGTACAAATCTGTATCTATGAAGTAAATGAATATAATTTTTTGTATGCGCTTACAAATATCGAAAGGCTCTTGGACTATTCTACATTTTGGAGGAGGAATGATGATATGAAGTGGATGAAAGGAATGACCAGCATGCTTTTGGTCGCTTTATTATGTAGTATGCCGGGCTTGAATGGGACAACACCTGCGTATGGAGCGGCTGGTGATTACAAATTTGATTTTGGCACGGGGCCAGTGGAATCAGGCTATACTGGCGTGAGTGCATCCCTGCGATACGATGCAACGCGCGGTTATGGATTTCGTACACCCGAGAACGTACGTAATGTGGGAGCATCGGGTACTGGCGTCGCCAGTGATGCGGTACGGTTTCTGACCACTGGTACGAAAAGCGAAAATACATTTGATGTGGATCTTGCCCCAGGGCTATATGAGGTGTTGGTCACGTTAGGGAATACAACCCGAGCGAGCGTTGCCGCCGAGGGAGTATATCAGGTTATCAACATGACGGGCGACGGGGCAAAGGATCGTTTTCAAATTCCCGTGACGGACGGACAATTGAATTTGCTGATTACAGAAGGTAAAGAGGGAACCTCTTTTGCAATAAGTGCATTGGAAATCAGGCGATTGTCTAATAACCCCGTTACGAATCGGACGATTTACATCGGCGGCGATTCTACCGTTTGCAATTACTATCCACTGGATAGCAGCGTGCAGGCGGGATGGGGTCAGCTATTGTCGCAATTCGTAAATACTAATACATTCCAGATCCGTAACATGGCGTCAGGGGGGCAAATTGCAAGGGGCTTCCATCAGGACGGTCAGTTAGAGGCGACCGTCAAATACATTAAGCCAGGGGATTATTTCATTCTCCAGTTGGGCATTAATGACACCAACCCGAAGCATAACGAAAGCGAAGCGGAGTTTAAGGACTGGATGCGGGATATGATCCGACAGGTCAAGGCCAAAGGGGCAACCGTAATCCTTTCAACACCGCAGGGGCGAGCCACTGATTTTAACGCGAATCATGTACACACCGCTGAAAATAGATGGTATAGAGGCACTATTTTAGCGCTAGCGCAAGAGGAACAAACGCCTTTGGTCGATCTGAACGTCCTTAGCTCAGCTTATTTTACCTCCATTGGTCCGCAAGCCACACTCGCCCTGTATATGAATGGTGATACGCTGCATCCGAATGTTGCGGGAGCAAAGGAACTGGCACGTCTAGTAGCCAAGGATTTAAAAAGGCAGGGTCTAAGCGGATTCTAGCCTTCGCCAACTGAAGACTGTGGGTGCTATAATGGTAGAAAAACAGCACGAGAGCCGGAATGGTTTTGTTGTCTGGTGTCAGCACTGTTTTGAGACGTGAAGACCACAGTTTACGGATAGGGGAAAGGAGATCCGACGATCACATGCAGCCTTTTACAGCTCGTGTATTAAAAATAATCCAGCTCATCCCTGAGGGGAACATCATGACCTATGGACAAATTGCAGCGGAAGCAGGCAGTCCGAGAGGGGCGCGTCAGGTGGTGCGTATTTTGCATACGCTGAGCAGCAAGCACCGCTTGCCCTGGCACAGGGTCGTAAACCGATTGGGAGAAATTGCGCTACAGGACGATGAAGGAGCTTCTCTACAAAGGCTGCTTTTGGAATCTGAGGGTATATCGTTTATGAAGAACGGACGAATTTCACTGGAAAAATACCTGCATGATTCTCAAGCGGTGATAGAAGAAGAATAGAAGCAATCTGAAAATGCCGATCACGTACGCATCCAAAGCGACGTTGATCGGCATTTTAGGTTAGAAGTGAGATACATCTCTATTAAAATCATCCCTAACTGATCAGATGCTGCTGATTCCGTTGGGCAAGGTGGAAAGAAATACTGTTTATAAGCGGTATATCGTTATTTTTCCGGGCTTCCCCGATCAGTTGCTTCTTTTGCTGTTCGGATTCACGTAAAAATCGGGTCATCCACAAATCAGACGGTTCGTTCGTAGTTGTCATGCGAGATTCTTTTATCATCTATTAACCCTCCCAGTGAGCGGCTGTTATTCTTTCTCTAGTATATGCTCCTAACCTTAATAGATACTGTTAGTTTCCTTAAAATTAGCTGAAATTTAGGTAAAGTTCAGGTAAAAACAGGTTCATTTTATAGCTGGTTTGCAAGAGAACGGCTTGAATCGACAAACCCGAAATAAAGGTTACAAAAATGTATCGGTTTGACACCTTGTACCAACATTCACCTGAAAGTACAATTAGGTGGCGGATAGACTGTGGAATTTTATGTCGAAATCTATGAAAATAATTCGAAAGACTGCACCGAAAGGGGAGAGATTCATCCTATGAAGAATAAAGCGGCTGCCACGCTGCTCGTATTGACGATGTCGTCAGGCTTAATTTCCACCGTTCAGGCTGACAGTGCAGCAGGAGGCACAACAGGAAATACGTCAGCAAGTATATCAGGAACCTCGTCTGCTGCGATTACATCGAAGACCGCCTCCATAACGGGTCAGGCTTTATCTCCATTAACGCTCAAGCAGGCCGAGGAATGGGCACAAACGAATAGCTACAACACGCGTACTGCTGAGCGTGATGTGGAGCGTCGAAGAATGGAACTTAAAAATGCGGAAAAGGATGTGGGCAATGCATTCGTCGATTTTATAGATGGTGAATATGTTGGTGATGAGTCATCCTGGAGAAATTATAACTCTTCGACGTTATCCTATCTAGCCAGCAAAAAGCAGGCGCAGTTTGCCAAGGATCAAATTTATTTTAACGTGATGAAAAGCTACCAAAGCGTGTTTATGGCAGAGAATCAGGTGAAAAATGATTTGGGAGCGCTTGAAATTGCTCGAGCGGAGGAAAAGATTGCACTCGCCAAATTTGAGCGCGGCAAGCTGTCTGAGTATGCGAAAAACGAGAGTACACAGGCCAGAAGCCAGGCGGAGCAAGCGGTCGAGCAGGGGGAAATTGCGCTGCAAAAATCGCGTGACGCTCTGAATTTTCTGATGGGCCAGCCTAACGGGACAGCCTATGAAATGGTGGATCGACCCGTATACAAGGAACCGAAGAAGCTGGATATCGAAATACATATACAACAGCTGATGGATATGAATCCGAACTTGTGGAAGCTGGAGGATAGCATCAAGACTTCGGAGCTCAATGTGAGATATTTCGATTTTAACAGCGGCGCAGGTGCTTACGATCTGGCCAAAATGGACGTGGATACAGCCAAGGAGGAGCTGGGTAAGGGACAAAAGGATTTTGCCGAATCGCTCCGCAATTTATATGCCACGGTTAAGGAAAACCAAAAAAAATACGTTCAGCTGGAAGAAAGTCTGCGCACAGCGAAAGAGGGGCTGGAGCTGTCCCGCAAAAAGTGGGCCAGAGGCTTAATTATCGAGCTGGAGCTGAAAAATAGCCAGTTGAAGGTGGACCAGATTGAACGGCAAATGGAAGAGCTGGCCATTGAGCTGAGTCAGAATGAATATACGTTGAGCAAACCATGGAGCACATAGGGAGGAAACGAAGTTGGCAGAAACGGTTTTAAACGATGCCTTATTAAAGTTACGAAGAAAACGGAGAAAAAAGTGGATCTGGACCATGGTTGTGCTGCTGGTCATAGGCGGGGGTGGAACAGCAGTATATTGGAAGCTGCCCAAAGAGCAGGCTGTACCATTGGCTCAGGACGAGACGCTTAAAGTGGAACGCGGGGATGTGAGCGAGAAGCTGGATACGTCTGGTACCGTGCAGGCTTCCAAGGAAGTAAAACTGAATTTCACAAGTACAGGCGAAAATAAGCTGGCGGCGGTAAATGTGAAGGCCGGAGACAAGGTGAAAAAAGGACAAGTCCTGGCTCTTCTGGACAGTTCTGAAATAAAGATGCAAATCCAGAGCGCATCCGATAGTTTGGAAATATCCAAATCCAAGCTGGCTGAATTGGAGAAGGGGCCGAAGGCGGAGGATATTGAAATTCAGAAGACGAACGTGCTTCGGGCCAAAATGGCGGTCGATACAGCGCAGGAATCCTTTGAGCTGGAAGAAGCGGAAAGTCAGAAGAAGGCCTCCAAAAAGCAGTTGGAGCAGGCGCGAAAGGCATATGAAGATCAAAAGTTTTTACATGATGCCGGAGCGGTGTCCAACAGTGAAATGGAGCAGGCAGAGCAAGCATTGGATAAGGCACAGACGGATTATGACGGTCTGGATTTACAATTCCGCAAAATCATGTCGCAAAAGCGCCATGCCATCGCAGAGGCTGAAATCGGCTATAGATCGGCTATGGCTGAGCTTCGGAAAACAGAGGTTCCAGCCGATGCCTCCAATATCCAATCCGCACGGATTGAGGTTAGAAGAATGGCCATTGATCTGGAGCAGAAAAAAAATGACCTGAACAAGCTGCAGGTCACGGCACCGTGGGACGGAGTCATTTTAAAGGTGAATGGGGATGTCGGAACCAGTCCAACGGCACCTTTTATCGTCATGAATAACTCGGACTCCAACAATCTCAAGATTGGCGCAAAAATCAGTCAGAACGATATTGTAAAGGTGAAAAAAGGACTTTCAGCCGTGTTATCCACCAATGCTTACCCGGGTGAGTCGTTCCCGGGCAAGGTGCAATTCGTTTCACCGGAAGCATCCTCAGATGAAGGGATGACGACTTATCTGATGGAGCTGTCCGTTCATGACCCGAAGGGCAAGCTGAAAACCGGTATGATTATGAATGTGTCTGTTATTTTGGGAGTACACAAAAATGTGCTGTTTGTGCCAGCGATTGCGCTGAGATCGGAAGGCGGACAGGACGGCGTCTATCTTGCTTCCAATCCGTCAAATTCAGGGGCGCGCACGTTCAAGCCCGTAGAGCTCGGATTTTACACGCCAGATCGGGTTGAACTCAAGTCAGGTGTGAAGGAGGGCGATACGATTGTTATGCCTGCTCCTGAAGCACCGCCAGACCCTTCCAATATGGGTGGCATGCAAGGAGGCTTTTAAACGGGGATGAGACATGTCATTCAAATTGAGGATATGAAAAAGGTGTACCAGGTTGGGGATCAGGAAATTCATGCCCTGCGTGATGTGCAGCTCAGCATTGCTGACGGTGATTTTGTGGCAATCATGGGCCCGTCTGGATCAGGCAAGTCCACGATGATGAATGTCATCGGCTGTCTGGATCTGCCTACTTCGGGACAATTTTATTTGGACGGTTATTCCATACTGGATGCTCGTGAGGATGAGCTGGCTATTATCCGTAATCAGAAAATCGGATTTGTATTTCAAAAATTTCATTTGCTGCCGCGGGCCACAGCTTTGGAGAACGTAGAGCTGCCGATGATTTATGCAGGCGTATCAGCCAAGGAGCGGCGCTTGCGGGCCATTGAGGCGCTGACCAGTGTGGGACTGGGCGATCGGATGAATAACAAGCCGAATGAGCTGTCAGGCGGTCAGCAGCAGCGGGTATCCATAGCGCGCGCACTTGTGAACAATCCGGTCATTCTTTTGGCGGATGAGCCGACAGGCGCACTGGACTCCAAAACGAGCGTTGAAATTATGGAGATTTTCCAACGTCTGAACGATCAGGGTAAAACGGTTGTGCTCGTTACGCATGATCAGGAAATTGCGGAATACGCCAAGCGTCTGATTCATTTTCGCGATGGACGGATTGAAGAGGACCAGCCTGTTGGGAACCGAAGAATGGCGGCAGAGGAAGTGAAGGCATGAAATTTCGGGAAATAATCCGGGTCTCGCTCAACAGCTTGCGAACCAATATGCTGCGCTCCTTGCTGACCATGCTGGGTATTATTATTGGTGTGGCTGCTGTAATTGCGATTGTAGCCATCGGTAAAGGCTCGACGGCTACGATTACGTCGCAGATTAACAGTATGGGGAATAATCTGCTCATGATTTATCCTTATGCCCCATATGATGGGTCCAACTCCATGTCGTTCAGTCAGACGAAAGGAATATCTCTGGAGGATATCGCTGCGCTAGAGCAGCAAAAAGCCGTCGCCGAGGTAGCTCCAAGCGCCATGACCAATGCGGATATTACGTGGAGCCGCAATAAGGTCAGCGGGCAGATTGAGGGGACCTCGCTGGCTTTCGTGCATGTGAGAAAGCTGTCGCTCGCTCAGGGCAGGTCTTTTACCCACTATGAGGTGGAAAAGAGACTGAATGTCGTGGTGCTAGGGAGCGATGCAGCCCGTAATATTTTTGGTCCGGATGCCTCCAGGGCGGTGGGGGAAACGATCATGATCAAGCAGCTTCCTTTTAAGGTGGTCGGGGTACTGACGAATTCCAATTCCAATATGAGTAACAGCGGGCAGCAGGTATATGTACCGATTACAACAGGGATGGAACGGCTGGGAAATATGAGCATTCAGCAGGTGAATGCTTCTGCAACAACGGAGGAGAAGATTGACCAAGCGAGTGCTGAAATCCGCCAGGTGCTGCGTGCCCGGCATGAGCTGAAGCCAACAGAGGGCGATGATTTTCAGATCATGACCCAGACGGAGATTCTAAAAACGGTCTCAGGTGTAGACAGGGTTATGAATATGCTGTTGCTCGGCGTTGCTGCGATTGCGCTCGGTGTTGGGGGCATTGGCATCATGAATATTATGCTGGTGTCCGTCACGGAACGGACGAGGGAGATCGGGATTCGCAAGGCGATTGGTGCGCAGCGCAGTGACATTATGCTGCAATTTCTGGCTGAGGCTGTTTTTCTTAGTCTGATGGGCGGACTGGTTGGCGTTATGGCGGGTCTTGGGGGGGCGAAGCTGCTGGAGAAATTTGTCCATATGCCGATTGTGTATACGATGGAACCGGTGCTGTACTCTTTTCTGTGCTGCATGGGAATTGGTGTGCTGTTTGGAGTGTACCCTGCGCGAAAGGCGTCCAAGCTGCGTCCGATTGATGCTTTAAGATACGAATAAGGGAGCGGATACTCCGACTTACTCGAAAGAGAGTGAGGCGTGAAGTATCCGCTTTTTTGGGTGTGGAATAAGCGCTTTAAACGATGAAAAACCATCAATAACCGCTTTAATTTTATATATGTGATGTTTTATATGCTTTTATAGGTTGATTTATAATTATATATGACGTATTATATTCAATATCAGGTAGCAAGGAAAAAAAAGGAGGGGCGTTCATCATCGACCTTACGGCAAGACAAGTGGAAATTTTAAACATCGTACAAAAGCATGCCCCGATTACCGGTGATCAGATTGCGGAAATGCTCAATCTCAGCAAGGCGACCATTCGGACCGACCTATCCAAGCTGGGCATTCTGAATTATATAGATGCGAAGCCCAAGGTTGGTTATTTTGTCGGAAAACGGGGCACGCCGAACCGGGAAGAAAAATTTCGGCTCATGCAAATGAAGGTCGGCGATCTTCACGGGGTTCCAGTCATTGTACGTGAAACAACTACGATTCAGGAAGCTGTGGTTGCTCTTTTTCTGGAGAACGTGAGCAACCTGATCGTTACCGATGAAGAGGGGAATCTGGCAGGAGTAGCTTCGCGCAAGGATTTGCTCAAGGTTACGTTAGGTAATCCGAATGCGGCGACCATCCCCGTCAGTCTCGTCATGACTCGTCAGGCCAATGTCGTCACCGTTTCCCCGGAAGACACTGTATTGGACGCAGCGCGCAAAATCATTGCCCGTCAAATCGACAGTCTGCCTGTCGTCGTCCCTTCCAACTCCGACAAACCAGGGGAACACTGGAAGGTCGTGGGACGCATTACGAAAACGAATATTATCAAAATGTTGCTCGATATGGTAGCAGAGGATTAATGGGAGGAATCGAATGGTTCAGGCGCGCAGTCATTTTATAGCGATCTGTTCAGACTCGATTGGCGAGACGGCGGAAGCTGTCGTTCAGGCGACCATGCGCCAATTTGAGCTACCGGACACAGAGATCAAGAGATTTATGAATGTAAGAGATGAAGACGAACTGAGCCGGGTGATGGAAGAGGTGGCCGAGCGTAAAGGTTTTGTAGCCTATACGCTGGTACAGCCGGAATTGAGAGAAGCGATGAAAGAGGAGGCTGTCCGGCTGAATGTGCGGGCTGTCGATATTATGGGCCCGATGATGCAGGCGTTTGCCGATACGTTTCATAATGACCCCAAGGAAAAACCGGGTTTGCTGCATCGGATGGACGATAATTATTTCCGTCGTGTGGAAGCCATGGATTTTGCGGTTCAATATGATGATGGCAAAGATGTGAGCGCCATTCTCAAAGCAGATATTGTACTGCTAGGCGTATCCCGTATTTCCAAAACTCCTTTGTCGATGTTTCTCGCGCATAAAGGTTATAAAACGGTCAATATTCCCGTTGTACCGGAGCTGACGCCGCCTGTACAGTTGCAGGATGTACAGCATGGTCGGGTGTTCGGGTTAACGATCCAGCCGGAGTTGCTGTTAAAAATACGTAGTGAGCGACTCAAGGTGATGGGACTGCCTAACAATGTGCAATATGCTACATCGACGCGGGTGGAGGAAGAGATTGCGTATGCGCAATCCCTGTTTACGAAATTAGGCTGCCCGATCATTGATGTCACCGATAAAGCGATTGAAGAAACAGCGGGTTTGATTATCAGGATGTTATAGATAGATAAAAAAGGCAGCAAAGCTGCCCTATAATGATGATTTGTCGTAGGATAACAATTATATAGGAGAGGTGGAGGGAAGATATGGAGAGTCAACTGGCATTGGAATTCGTTCGGGTTACAGAGGCGGCGGCGCTGCAATCAGCGGAATGGACAGGACGTGGAGATAAGAACAGCGCGGACGAGGCGGCTACGGTAGCCATCCGTACTCATTTTAACGCGGTATCTATGGACGGTACGGTCGTCATTGGCGAAGGAGAAATGGATGAGGCTCCCATGCTGTATATCGGGGAAAGAGTAGGCAATCGCAGAGGGCCGGCCATAGACATCGCCGTCGACCCGCTGGAGGGAACCGAAACGGTGGCAAATGGCTTGAACAACGCCCTATCGGTCATTGCTGCTGCTCCCCGCGGAGGTCTGCTCCATGCTCCAGATATGTATATGCAGAAAATGGCCGTAGGCCCGACACTGGCTGGAAAGCTATCGCTGGATGATCCGATTCCGGATACCCTGTCAAAGGCCGCACGGATACTGGGTAAATCCTTGTCCGAACTTACCGTCTCCATTCTGGATCGTACACGTCACGCCGGGATCATCAAGCTTCTGCGGGAGAGCGGCGTTCGGATCAAGCTGCTTGGACATGGAGACGTAATGGGTGCAATTGAAACATGCCTGGATAGCGGTGTTGATCTGCATATCGGCTCTGGTGGAGCGCCTGAAGGTGTGTTGGCTGCTGCGGCGCTGAAATGCATGGGTGGAGAGATTCAAGGTCGCTTGTTGCCGCATGGTGAAGAAGAGATCAAACGGTGCAAACGTATGGGCATTGCTGATCCGGGGGCTTTATTGTCCATGGATGATATGGTCGGACGCCAAGGCGTGATGTTTGTGGCTACTGGTGTGACACCTGGAGAGTGGTTGCAGGGGGTTCGTTCTCTCCCTGGTCATAGAGCGGAAACCCATTCGGTCGTGATGCACTCGGAAACAAAGACAATTCGCTTCGTGCGCAGTATTCACCACACAACAGCCGCATCCGGTACGCTCGCTGCAGCCGCATCCTCTTAATTCTTCACAGCTACATCAAAGACCAAGTCATAATAAGCTTGAAAACAGCAAGTCTCTCACCCTATAGAGACTTGCTGTTTGGTGTTTCAGGTTCGTTTGTCGATTGCAGAAGGGACAGAACCAAAGATATAAATTCCTGAAAATTCACACTTTTGAAGGAAGATAAAAACGTTTCTATAAAAGTTTGAAAAAAAATTCTTAGCTTTAGGGGAGAAAAATTCAATCTGAAATAAAATTTTTTAGACAGAGCGTCGAAAAAAAATCTGGCAAAATCGGTTCTATAGAACTATAAAATGGCATGATCTATTAAAAAATTAAAGAGTTATTAATTTTGGTTGATGTGAGCTTTATAAAATTTCATTCCATAAAATAGGAGAACGAAGGATGTTGCGGAAAAAGGCGGAATTTGTCGGATGATATCAGGCGGAATTTGTTACATTTATGTTAATGGCATGTAAAGGTAAAATTGTTGTAGCACAAAGCTTTTTAGCTTTATTGCAAATCATAATCATTTTGATTTTACAAAATTCCTGAAAATCTGAAAACTGGTTTTGAATCTAATTAACAGATCATGATCAGCAGGCAATGAATGCTTAAAGTGAAATTGTTGCTTTTAAAGACTGGGAATAGATAGCATAATATGGATTTTGTTTTATTTTTATAAACTCTATCAATTTAGTTCTTTTGTCCCATGTCAAGAGGTTTTAAAGTTTGTATATTTAAAAATAGTTAGAAAGTGTTGGAAGAAAAAAAGAGATATAAGGATTTAATGTAAAATTCTGAACTGTGTAGAGGATGGAGGAATTCATATGACGATTCGGTCACAATCTTGGTTTGTGAAAACCGCGGCTCATCCGGCTGAGAAGCTCCAGCTATTTTGCTTCCCTTATGCTGGTGGCGGTGCTTCCATATTCAGCTCCTGGAAGTCTAGACTTGCGCCTGACATTACTGTGTTGCCTGTACAGCTTCCGGGACGTGAAAGTCGCTCCACAGAAGCCCCGATGGATACCATTCAGGACATCGTGCAATCGCTGCTTCCTGCTATGGCTCCATACGTACATAAGCCGTTTGCTTTCTTTGGACACAGTATGGGAGCATTGATTGCTTTTGAAGCAGCACGGCAACTGTATAGCAAAACCGGAAAACTGCCAGTCCACATCATCGCATCCGGTAAATCCGCACCACATCGTCCGTATTCAAAAAAACAACTCCATGATTTAGCAGATCAACCTTTCACCGAAGAGCTTCGTTTGATGCAGGGAACACCCGAAGAAGTTCTGCAAAATGCAGATTTAATGCAAATTATTATGCCTCGTCTGCGCGCGGATTTTAAGGTGTGCGAAACGTATGTTTATCAGCAGGGAGGACCCTTGGCCTGTCCGATGACCATTTTGGGCGGCATGAAGGATCATGAGGTGAGCACTGATTCACTACATGCCTGGCAGCAGCACACTACATCGCCGATTGATGTGCGAATGTTCGAAGGCAATCACTTTTTCATTCATGAACAAGAGCAAGAAGTTATAAGCACAGTCGTGAATATTTTGTCCGCATCTTCAGCTACCCTACAACCACGATTCAGACAGAGTTAAAAGTCCCACACATCATGATACACCACGCGATACACAACATGATTAACATTTCGACAACCACTCGACAATCAACCTACCACCATGATGCAATGCTCAGCATAATTCAAGAATGATTTCATTCCGTGTAAATACTCATACATCCAGAGCCAGAGTTTATCTCACCATGCCCAATGCAACTTCAGGATTTTGCAAAATCCTCACTAAAAAAGTTCGCACTGCGAAAGTGTGAGCAACGAAAAAGAGGGATGTCCTTGTTTCGAACAAATTCTGCTTTTCGAAGACTCGCGCGTTATGTAAGACCGTACAATCTATGGGTTTTCATAACAGTCCTCGCCTCCTTATGTTTGGCAGCCATAGACATTATTTTGGGTAAGGCCATCGAGCAAATGGTTGCGGGGACCTTCTCCTCCACCCAGAACATGATCTATCTAGTTGTTGGTATGACGCTAATTGGAATGCCCTGTAAGTTTGTGATGAGGTACGCTTCGGCGCGATTTAGCGTTAGCGCACTGCGCGATTTGAGAGGCGACCTCGTACATAAGTTTTGCGATTTACCAGTTTCCAGAGTGGAGAGGAAGTTCACTGGAGATTTGGTATCCCGGCTTACGAACAATACGGCGATGTTACAGAATTTTTTTATCGAGCAGTTTGCCAATCTGTTTTATTTACCGCTTGTGTTTACGGCATCACTAGCGTTGCTTTTAATGACAAGCTGGAAGCTGGTCTTGGCCAGTCTCGCGCTTTTGCCTGTAGGTATGATCATAACAACACTGATGAGCAGGCCGATTGAAAAATACTCCGAGCAGCTTCAGGAGAAAATGGCTCATTTGAACGCGGTCGGACAGGATGCAATTGGAGGAATTCCTATCGTCAAGGCCTTCAATATGCAGGCTGTGTTGTTGAAGAAGTATATGGTGATTATGGAGGAGGTCGTCAGGCGCGGATTGGGGCTGGAAAAGCGCTATGCGTCTATTACTCCGGTAGGTGTGATGATGCTGGCAACACCAATTATTTTGATCATTGCGTACGGAGGATACCTGATTCAACAAGGAGAACTGAATGCTGGAGGCATCGTTCTATTTTTATATCTGATTTCGTTCATATTGCAGCCTGTTTCCATGCTGCCGATAATCATCACGCAAATGAAGGAAGCCGGGGGAGCGGCGAAGCATTTGTTTGAGGTACTGGATTGGCGGGATGAACGTCAAGGTGGTGAAATCACCTCGGTCGATGAGAATCGAGGGGATGAGGGCCTACGTTTTGAGGACGATGCAGATAGGAAAGCCAACCAAGCCAGTAATGCTAGTAAAAGCGAGCCAGACAGAGCAGAAGGCGACGATGACGCTGCTGTGGTCAGGCTTGACCATTTGACCTTTGGCTACGATGAAGGGAACACTGTGCTCAAGGATATCAGCTTCCAGGTAGGACAAGGAGAAACGGTAGCGATTGTCGGCGGCAGCGGTGGTGGCAAAAGTACGATTTTTAAGCTGCTTTGCGGATTTAATGAACCGGGTGAGCATGCTGGAACCGTTCAACTATTTGGAAAGAGTTTAACAGATTGGAATTTAACAAGCCTGCGCAGCCACATTTCGATGGTATCTCAGGAGCCGTCGCTTTTTCCGGCCACGATTGCAGAAAATATCGGATATGGACGTCTGGAGGCGACCCGTGAAGAAATTGTCGAGGCGGCGAAAGCAGCGCATGCACATGATTTTATTGTTCAGCTTCCCGAGGGCTATGAAACCCTTTTGAGCGAGCGGGGAGGCGGATTGTCTGGTGGACAAAAGCAGCGCATTTCCATAGCAAGAGCATTGTTGAAAAATGCTCCGCTGCTTCTACTGGATGAGCCAACTTCAGCGCTTGATAGCCAGTCGGAGGCTCAGGTGCAGATCGCGATGAATGCGGCAATGCATAATCGGACGGTACTGGTGATTGCTCATCGACTGTCAACCGTGCGTCAGGCGAACCGGATTATTGTGCTTGATCAGGGGAGCGTGGTGGAATCGGGCACGCATGAGGAATTACTGGGTCGCAACGGTGAATATCGAAAGCTGTATTTGCAAAATTTCGAAGAAGAACCGCATACGATGGCAAACGGCAATTCGATGACAGAGGAAAGGAGTGAGAAACGTGACCTTCAAGCAGGGGTTTTATGAGTTTAAGCAGTTGATGTCCCTGATGAAGCCGCACCGAAAATGGTATTTTATCGGGTTGATTGGCAACAGTCTGACCAATGCGAGCGTCACGATTTTACTTTCCTTCGTGGTGCATTATTTGCTGAATTTTGCGGTTGATGGGAAAGTGGAGGGGCTTTACCAGGCGATTTATTTGGTCAGCGGTACATTTTTGGCACTAAGTCTTATTGCTCCGCTGTGCAGCTACATGTATAAGCGGTGTGTGAAACTGGCGATTGCCAATGTACGGGTGAGACTATTCGGGCATATCGTCAAGCTATCCTATGAAAAGGTCGAAAAACGCCATTCTGGTGATCTTGTATCCCGCATGACGAACGATGTAAAGACGTTGGAGCAGGCTTACACCGTTCATATTCGCTCGATTATACTGGAAGTTTCGCTTTTCTTTGGTTCGCTGGTCATTATGCTGGTGCTGGATTGGCGGTTTGGGGTTATGGCGGTTTTACTTGGGCTGGCTTCAGCTTGGGTAAATTCTCATTTCGCGAAGAAGATGCGACAGACGAGTGAGGAATTACAGGGACGGATGAGCGGATTCACAGAACGATTGAGTGATCTGCTTTCTGGTTTGCAGACGGTGAAGCTGTTTGGATTGCGGACCAAGGTAGGCGGACTTTGTAACGATGCAAGCGAGGACATAAACCGCATCAGCATTCGGCAGGGACGTCATATGGGCTTGCAGGATATGTATAATTTTGTGATTGAATTTATTACGCTGGGTGGTGTGCTTGTCACCGGACTGATTCTGGTTTTACAGAAGCAGATGGAGCTGGGAGTCCTGGGACAGATTGTGCAATTGCAAGGCGGCATTTCCACGGTGTTTTTGCAGTTGGGGGCGGCTGTATCGCTGTTGCAAAACTCCTTGGCGGGCTTGGCGCGTATCCGCGAAATTCTGGATGAGTCGAAGGAAGAGGAGCATTTTCCAGCGTTGAAACAGGAGGGACTGCAGGCTGGGCTGATCGGTCCGGAGGAGGCAGCTTTATCAGCTCGTGAGCTTGAGGGATCTCATAGTGATGTCGAAACTGCGAGCTCAGGCCACGTCATTGAACAAGTTTCGGCTGCATTGGAGCTGCATGACATCACCTTCGGTTATCAACCGGACCACCCAACGCTGCGAAGACTGAACCTGATTGTGCCGGAAGGGCAGGTCACCGCGCTCGTCGGCCCAAGTGGTGGTGGTAAAAGCACAGTCATGAAGCTATTGCTAGGCTTTTATCCACCGGATGAGGGTGTGCTGCGGGTCCGTGGTCGCTCGGCAGGAGAGCTTCGGTTAGATGAGGTCAGGGATTTGATGGCCTATGTACCACAGGAGGCTACGTTGTTCCACGGTACAGTAGCCGATAATATCCGCTTTGGCTCACCGGATGCCACGGATGAGGAAGTAGAGGCTGCGGCCAAAACAGCCTATGCGAGCGGCTTCATAGCCGAGCTGCCAGAGGGTTACGACACCATTGTCGGTGAACGCGGAGCCAACTTGTCCGGTGGTCAAAGACAGCGGCTCGCGATTGCCCGCGCTTTGCTCAAAAATGCACCGATTTTGCTGCTGGATGAAGCGACCTCGGCGCT
Source organism: Paenibacillus sp. NRS-1781 (assembly GCF_050467745.1). Classification (NCBI taxonomy): domain Bacteria; kingdom Bacillati; phylum Bacillota; class Bacilli; order Caryophanales; family Paenibacillaceae; genus Paenibacillus; species Paenibacillus sp. NRS-1781. The sequence goes on along the minus strand of NZ_JBITPI010000016.1, from coordinate 16,593 downwards.
GGATTCAGAATCGGAATATGAAGTCCAGCAGGGCTTAAATGAGCTGATGAAGGATCGTACAACATTAGTCATTGCCCATCGATTGTCTACGATTGAGCGGGCGGATACGATCTGTGTTCTTGCCGATGGCGAACTGAAAGAACAGGGTACCCATGACCAGCTCCTTGCCAAGGGCGGTCATTATGCGAAGCTGTATGAGCTTCAGTTTCGAAAGCATCCCGAGGAACAAACCGCATAAATATGCGAGGTTACTTTTTAACAATATCTATTTTGCGAGGAGAGAGACATATGACTCAGCACGATATTCAATTATTTGCATTAAGCCAGCCACAGCAACGTATTTGGTATACGGAGCTTTTGTATCCCAATCGCAACACGTCCACGCTTATTACAACGGTTAAAATCAAAGGAACTGTTCGCATAGATGCATTGCAGCAGGCGATGAATCAGGTAATTGCACAAAACGATTCCTTTCGCATTAAAATCACTGCTCAGGATGGTATTCCGTATCAATATGTAGAGCCATTTGCTGCACAAAGCATAGAAACGCTCCAGGTTAGCCCGGCGGAAGCCGAACAACTAGTAAACCGTCTTAATTCCCAGCCCTTTTTATTGCTGGATTCACAGCTCTACCAATTGGTAATTTTGCAGTTGGGGGCAGAAGAAACCTGGTACAATTTCACAATGCACCATATTATTTCAGATGGTGTATCCATGAATCAGGCTATTAATGAAATTACGACGCATTACATGGATATTGTCCATGGTACAGGTCAGGCTACACCGACCAAAGCGAATCCATATCTGGATTTCATTCAGGTGGAGCAAAGCTATGAGCAATCTGACCGTTACCAGAAGGACAAGACATATTGGACGGAAAAGTTTGCCGATTTGCCAGAGACGACCGGTTTAAAATCATACAATCCGCTAACGCTGAGCACAGCTGCACGCCGGGAGAGCTATACACTGGAGCCTGAATTGTATCGTGGTGTCACGGTTTTTTGCGAGGAGCATAAAATCAGTATTTTTACGTTCTTCCTGGCCGCTCTGTATATTTATTTACATAAAGTGACGGGGGAACAGGATTTAACCGTAGGTACCTTGTACGCTAACCGTACGTCGAAGAAGGAGAAGGATACGGTCGGTATGTTCGTCAGCACCGTGGCTACGCGTTTGCTGGTTGAGCCGGAATCCGAGCTGCTGACCTTCCTGCAAGGTGTGGGCAAGGAGCAGTCGTCCATTTTGCGGCATCAGCGTTACCCGTACAACAAAATTATTCAGGATTTGCGTGAACAGCAAAGCAGTCTGGATATTCAGCGCCTCTTTGGTGTTTCAATTCAGTATCGTACGCTGAGCTTCTCCCGTTTTGATGAATCGGTTCAGCAGGTGGATACCGATTTCTGTGGAGATACGGTGAATGACTTTGATATTCATATGGTAGAAATGCTGGATGATGATAAGTTTATAATGCATCTGGATTATCGTACCGATCTGTTCAGCGAACAGGAGATTGCCCGAATTATCCGCCAATTCCTGAGTGTGGCTGAGCATATGGTGAAAGGTCCGCAGAAGCGTATACAGGAGTTGTCACTGATTAGTGACGAGGAGCGGACGCAAATTGTGGATGTATTCAATGCTACAGCAGTGCCATATCCACATGATGCAGGGATTCATGAACTGTTCGAGCAACAGGCAGAGCGTATGCCGGATCAGACTGCGGTTGTGTTTGGAAACCGTCGTCTAACCTATGGGCAGCTGAATGAACAGGCCAACCGACTGGCTCACACGCTGCGCGGTTACGGTGTTACTGTTGAACGAACGGTTGGTATCGTCGCTGAGCGTTCCACAGATATGATCGTCGGCATGTTGGCAATCCTCAAGGCGGGCGGCGCATATGTGCCAATTGACCCGGATTATCCGGCAGAGCGTGTACGCTACCTGCTGGAGGATTCAGGCGCGAAGCTACTGCTGGTGCAGCATGCGGAGCAGCAGCCAGATGACTACAGCGGAATTGTGCTGGATCTGAGCGATGCTACTGTATACGGGGCAGAGGCTGCCCAAGGCTTAAATACTGTACAATCGGAGCAAAACGAGGTTAATCATGCGGATTATACCCATTATACAAATTTGAAAAATGAGATTTCACAAGCGGGTACATTCGGGGATCGACTCGCCTATTTGATGTACACATCAGGAACTACTGGGCAACCCAAAGGGGTCATGGTAGAGCACCGTAACGTCGTACGTCTGGTGAAAAATACAAACTATGCGCAACTGGATGCTGACACACGCATTTTGCAGACCGGGGCTGTTGTCTTCGACGCGTCCACCTTCGAAATTTGGGGTGCGCTATTGAACGGCGGACAGCTGGTGCTGGTGAGTCAGGATGTCATTCTGGACGCGCCGAAGCTCAAGGAAGCTGTTCGCAGCCATGGCATTACCACGATGTGGCTGACAGCGCCGCTCTTTAATCAGCTGTCCCAGCAGGATCTGGAACTGTTTGAGGGGGTACGGGAGCTGCTGGTCGGCGGTGATGTGCTGTCCGTCCCGCATATTAACCGGGTGTTGGAGGCCCATCCATCTCTTCGGATCATCAATGGCTACGGTCCGACGGAAAATACAACCTTTTCCGCGACACATGCGATTACCAGCGTGCAAGCAGAATCGGTGCCGATTGGCAGCCCGATCCATAACTCGACGGCGTATGTCGTGGATCGTTCGATGCAGCTCCAGCCTGTCGGGGCATGGGGAGAGCTGATTGTCGGCGGTGACGGGGTGGCACGTGGATACCGGAATCGCCCGGACCTGACGGCAGAAAAGTTCACCGACAGTCCGTTCCGCAGCGGAGAACGCTGCTATCGGACAGGCGACCTGGTGCGCTGGAATGTGGACGGGACGCTGGAATACAAGGGACGGATCGACGCCCAGGTGAAAATCCGGGGCTACCGGATCGAGCTGGGCGAGGTGGAAGCGCAGCTGTTAAAGCTGGAAGCGGTGCGAGAAGCGGTCGTGATTGCACGTGAGGATGAGCAGGGTCAAAAGCAGCTCTGTGCTTATGTGGTGACCCATGAGGATGTAACGGCAAGTGAGTTGCGCAGCGCTTTGAGCCAGGAGCTGCCAGGCTACATGGTGCCGTCGTATTTTGTACAGCTGGAGCAATTGCCACTCACGCCTAACGGCAAGGTGGATCGCCGGGTGTTGCCACAGCCGGAGGGAAGTGTGGATTCTGGTGAGGATTATGTAGCAGCGCGAACAGATGTGGAGCGGACGTTGGTATCGGTATGGCAATCTGTACTAGGCATCGAGCATATCGGTGTACTGGATAACTTTTTCCATCTGGGAGGCGACTCGATCAAGGCCATTCAGGTGTCTTCGAGACTGCTGCAAAACGGCTATAAACTGGAAATGAGGGAACTATTCCAATATCCGACCATTGCTGAGTTGAATGGACGGGTACAGCAGGTGAGCCGCGTCTCAGACCAAGGGGAAGTCACGGGTACGGTAGCGTTGACGCCGATTCAGCATTGGTTTATTGAGCAGCAGCCAGGCAAGCCAGAGCACTATAATCAGGCGTTGATGCTGCACCGTGAGGATCGTATGGACGAAACGGCGCTTCGTCAGGCGCTGCAACGTATTGTTGAGCATCATGATGCTTTGCGTATCGTTTTCCGCCAGAATGCAGTCGGCGGGTATGAAGCATGGAACCGCGGCGTACAAGCAGGTGAGCTTTACAGTCTCGAAGTCGTAGATTTTACGAACGAGCCTGATTTTGCTCATGTGCTGGAAGCCAAAGCCAATGAAATTCAAAGCAGCATCTGTTTGGATGAAGGTCCTCTGGTGAAGCTGGGTCTGTTCCGTTGCTCTGATGGAGATCATTTGCTGGTAGCGATCCACCATTTTGTGGTCGATGGAGTGTCTTGGCGTATTTTGCTGGAGGATTTGGCAACTGGATATGAGCAGGCCTTACAGGGCGAGCCTGTCCGTTTGCCGAATAAGACGGATTCCTTCCGCCTGTGGGCTGATCAGCTGTCAGCTTATGCGAACAGCGCAGCCTTGCTGAAGGAACGTGCGTACTGGGAAGGGCTGGAGCAAGCTGGGGCCACTCAAGCAGCTTTGCCCAAGGACTACACTCGCAAATCCGAGGCCAAGCCTTGTCTCTGCGATGACCGCACACTCACGGTAGCGTGGACAGTTGAAGAAACAGAACAATTTTTGAAGCAGGCACACCGTGCCTACAATACGGAAGCGAACGATCTGTTGCTGACGGCTTTGGGAACCGCGGTTCACGAGTGGGCAGGCATCAGTCAGGTGCTTGTGAATCTGGAGGGTCACGGACGGGAAGCTATTTTGCCAGACGTGGATATTACACGTACAGTCGGTTGGTTTACCAGCCAATTCCCAGTTGTGCTGGAAATGGGCGAGGATCGGAATGTGGGACGACGTGTCAAGGACGTCAAGGAAGGGCTGCGCCGTTTGCCGCATAAAGGAATTGGATACGGTATTTTGAGATATCTTTCTGCTGAAGAAGAAGGGGAAGCAGCTTTTGCCGTCGAGCCGGAAATTAGCTTTAACTATCTCGGACAATTCGATCAGGATTTGAAAAATAACGCATTCCGTATGTCACCTTATTCCCTTGGGGCTTCCATTAGTGACACGTTGACCAAGCGGTATGCCCTTGATATTAACGGTATGATCACGGACGGTGTGCTGGAGCTGACGATCAGCTACAGCAGCAAAACGTTCATGAAAAAATCAATCAAAAAACTAGCTGATTTGCTTCAGGAAAGCATGCGCCAGGTATTAGCTCATTGTGTGGACAAAGAGCTGCCAGAGCTGACACCAAGCGATCTGTCCTTCCAGGGACTAACGGCTGGAGAACTGGAGCACATTGTAGAGCAAACCGCTGCTGCGGGTGAGCTGGAAAATGTTTATTCGCTAACGCCGATGCAAAAGGGAATCCTGTTCCACGGCTTGATGGAGCCGCAATCCGGCGCGTATTTTGAGCAGGCAACATTTGATCTGCAGGGCAGCTTTCAAGTGGATGCTTTTTCCGAAAGCCTGAATCTGCTGGTGAATCGCCATCAAATTTTCAGAACGAATTTTTATAGCGGCTGGAATGAGCAGCCTTTGCAGGTAGTGTATCGTCATAAAGCTGCCGGATTCCGTTTTGAAGACGTGCGTTCGATGGATCGAGGAGAACTGGACGCATATGTTGCTGATTTTGCTGAGCGGGACAAAGCGGAAGGGTTTCATTTCAGCTCAGGCGAGCTGATGAGAGTTTCTATATTACGTACGGGCGAGGAGTCTTACCGTTTTGTGTGGAGCTTCCATCATATTTTGATGGACGGCTGGTGCTTGTTCCTGGTTGTCGGGGAAGCCTTCAAAACGTATTTTTCTTTGCTCGAAAACCGAAAGCCAGAGCTTGCTCCGGTAACGCCATATAGCGAATATATTGAATGGCTGGAACGGCAGGATAACGCGGAAGCAGAACGGTTCTGGAGTGACTATTTTGCCGGCTTTGAACAACAGACGGTGTTGCCGCAAGCGAAGCAGCTGGACAGTTACGCCAAAGGATATGAGGCTGACAAGCTTTCGTTTATACTGAGCCGTGAAGTGACGGAGCGGATGAACAAGCTGGTCAAGCAGCAGCAGGTGACGGTCAATACGCTGCTGCAAGCGGCATGGGGTGTTGTGCTGCAACGATATAACAATAATCGGGATGTTGTATTTGGTAGTGTTGTATCCGGTAGATCAGCGGATATTCCGGGCATCGATAAAATGATCGGGTTGTTCATTAATACGGTTCCTGTACGGATTCACAGCGGGGAAGATGTTACGTTCGCTGGGTTGATGAAGCAGACACAGGAACAGGCGCTTGCTTCCCGTGCCTATGAAACCTATCCGTTGTATGAAATTCAGGCCCTGACAGAGCAGAAGCAGGATTTGGTAAACCATATTATGGTGTTCGAAAACTATCCGGTGGAACAGAGCATGGAGCAAATGGGTAGTCATGACACGAACGGCTTTACCATTGCGAATGCTTCCGTGTCGGAGCAAACAAACTATGATTTCAACATTACCATTGTGCCGGGTGATGAAATCGGTGTTCATTTGGAGTACAACACGCTGGTATTTGAACGCGCAGCTATAGAGCAAATCCGCGAGCATTTGGTGCATATCGTAGAGGAAGCGATTAACAGACCGAATGCGCTGGTAGATGAGCTTGAGCTGGTGACTGCTGAGGAAAAAGCGAAGATCATCGACGGTTTTGGTTCAGTTGGCGTGTATGCGTGGAGTGATGCGAAGGAAGTCGAAGGGTTGTTCCACGCCTATGTGGAGGAACAGGCGCAGCTTGTGCCGGATCACGTGGCGGTTGTGTACGAGGAGAAGCAGCTTACGTACCACGAGTTGAACGAGCGTGCGAACCAATTGGCTCGTAGATTGCGAAATGAAGGCATTGGACGCGAGTCGATTGTCGGCATCTTGAGCGAACGCTCGGTAGACATGCTGGTCGGCGTACTGGCGGTATGGAAGGCAGGAGGCGCGTATGTGCCGCTGGATGCAGACTATCCGTCAGAACGTATTCGTTTCATGCTGGAGGACAGCGGTGCGACGGTACTATTGACTCAAACAGGCTTGCAGGAGCGTGCGCAGGGATGGCTGGAGGAAAACAAAGCAACATCCGAACCAGCAACAGGACTGCGTCTGCATACCGTACTGGCGTTGGACGATGAGTCGCTGTACACCGGGGATACTGCGGATATCGAGCATATCAACGAGCCGCAGGATCTGGCGTATGTGATCTACACCTCCGGAACAACGGGACGTCCGAAGGGAGTCATGATCGAGCATCGCAGCTTAGTAAATACGGCTGCGGCATATCGACGGGATTACCGTCTGAACCAATTCCCGGTACGATTGCTGCAACTGGCAAGCTTCTCCTTCGACGTATTCGTCGGGGATATCGCACGGGCGCTCTATAACGGCGGAACGATGGTCATCTGCCCGAAAGACGACCGGATTGATCCGAGCCGTCTGTATAGCTGGATTCGCAATTATCAGGTAACGGTGTTTGAATCGACACCAGCTCTGATCGTACCGTTCATGCAGCATGTGCATGAACACGGACTGGACATGAGCAGTCTGGAGCTACTCATCACCAGCTCGGACAGCTGTAGTGTGACGGATTACCGGGTGCTGCAAGAACGATTTGGCGCAGATACTCGGATAATTAACAGCTATGGCGTAACGGAAGCAGCGATTGACTCCAGCTTCTATGACGAAGAGCTATCGAAGCTGCCAAGCAGCGGCAGTGTGCCGATTGGTCAGGCGTGGCTGAATGCACGTTTTTATATCGTGGACAGCCAATTGAATCCGGTACCTATTGGCGTACTGGGCGAGCTATGCATTGGCGGAGCCGGGGTAGCACGTGGGTACCTGAACCGTACGGACCTGACGGCCGAGAAGTTCGTCGCGAATCCGTACGTGCCGGGTGAACGGCTGTATCGGACAGGTGACCTGGCACGGTGGATGCCGGACGGGAACGTGGACTTTATCGGCCGGATGGACTATCAGGTCAAAATCCGGGGCTACCGGATTGAGCTGGGCGAGATCGAAACCGTGATCCAGCGGGTGCCGGGTGTGCGTCAAGCGGTCGTGATCGACCGGACAGATGAGCGTGGGCACAAGTATTTGTGCGGGTATATTACGGGAGAAGCGGAGCTGCGGATCGAGGAGGTACAGGTCCAGCTGGAAGCAGGACTGCCAGCGCACATGGTGCCAGCACGCTTGATGCGTCTGGAGACGATACCGCTGACGAGCAACGGCAAAATCGACCGTAAGGCCTTGCCAGAGCCAGAAGGAAGTATCCATACAGGTGCAGCCTATGTGGCGCCACGTACAACGGTCGAGCAGGTACTGGCTTCGGTATGGGCCGGAGTGCTGGGCGTGGAAACGGTAGGCACGCAGGATAACTTCTTCGAGCTGGGCGGCGATTCGATCAAGGCGCTGCAGGTATCATCTCGATTACTGCAAGCAGGCTATCGAATGGACATGAAGGATCTGTTCAGCAATCCAACGGTAGCGTCCCTTAGTCCTTTGCTTCGCACAGATGGCAAAATCGCCAGTCAGGAAGAGGCAGTCGGTGAGGTAGAGCTGACACCAATTCAACGGTGGTTCTTTGAGCAGCAGCCGGTTGACCTGCATCACAGCAACCAGGCGATGATGCTGTATCGAGCTGGGCGCTTTGATGTAGATGCGCTGCGCCATACCATGGAACGCATGGTCCAGCATCATGACGCATTGCGTACTGTATTCCGTGAGACAGAGCATGGTTACGTAGCCTGGAACCGCAGTGTGGAGGAAGGCGAGCTATATACACTGGACATTGTAGATTTCAGTGGAGTTGAAGACGAATCCACAGCTGTGGAAGCCAAGGCGAATGAAATTCAAGCCGGCATTCATTTGAGCGAGGGACCGCTTGTGAAGCTTGGTTTGTTCCAATGCGCTCAGGGCGATCATTTGTTAATCGTCATTCACCATTTGGTCGTGGACGGTGTATCGTGGCGCATTCTGCTAGAGGATTTGGCAGCCGCTTATGAGCAGGCTGCTGCAGGTAAAACAGGCAAAGCTATTCGATTGCCGCTTAAAACAGATTCGTTCCAGACATGGGCCGAGCATCAGTTGGCCTATGCGAACAGTGCGACGATGGAGCGGGAGCTTGCTTACTGGCAGCATATTGAACAAGCAGAAGCAAGTCTGGCGAAGCCGTTGCCAAAGGATTATGACAACGATCATGCCTTGCTTGGAGATAGTGAGGTTGTCACCGTCCGCTGGACGAAGCAGGAAACCGATTTGTTGCTTAAGCAGGCTCACCGCGCGTATAGCACGGAAATGAATGACCTGTTGCTGGCTGCACTCGGCAAAGCCGTATATGACTGGTCCGGTTCTGAACGAGTACTGGTCAACCTGGAGGGTCATGGACGGGAATCCATTTTATCGGATGTGGATATTACGCGCACGGTGGGCTGGTTTACGAGCCAATTCCCGGTTGTACTGGATGGAAGCCTGGGACAAGGTGGAAATATCGCCCGTTTGATCAAACGGGTGAAGGAAGGGCTGCACCATATTCCGCAAAAAGGCATTGGCTATGGTATTTTGCGATACCTTTCAAATACGGAGGCTTCCGCGCAAGCAGGCGTACAGCTCCAGTTGACCCCAGAAATCAACTTTAACTATCTGGGTCAGTTTGATCAGGATTATAAAGGCAACGATCTGGAGCCTTCCTCCTATTCTATGGGTGTGCCTGTCAGCACAAACGCGGCTATGGATTTTGCGCTGGATATCAATGGAGTGATCGAAGACGGCGAGTTGATCTTTACTATTCGCTACGGCACAACGCAGTTCCGTCATGAGACGATTGCCCGGCTTGGAGAGCTGCTGGCTTCGGGCTTGCGTGAGGTGATTAGCCATTGCGTCGCCCAGGAAAGAACGGTATTGACACCAAGCGATGTCCTACTAGATAACGTAACGCTGGACGAGCTGGAGCAACTGGTGGAAGATACGCGAGATATGGGCGAGCTGGAAAATGTGTATGCCTTAACGCCAATGCAAAAGGGAATGCTCTTCTTCAGCATGATGGACGAGGATTCGGCGGCTTATTTTGAGCAGGCCACCTTTGAGCTGAACGGACGTTTTGATGTGGTCACCTTCGGCAAAAGCCTGGATCTGCTTGTACAACGTCATGAGGCCCTACGGACGAACTTTATCAATTTATGGAAGGATGAGCCTGTACAGGTTGTCTTCCGCAACCGCAGCGGAGCATTGTACTACGAAGACTTGCGCGGACTGGAAAAAGAGGAGCGTGAAGCTCGGGTTGAGGCTTTTGTGCTTGCAGATAAAGCCAAAGGATTCCGTCTGGCAGAGGATGCACTCAATCGTATTTCCATTTTGCAAACGGGGGATGAAACGTACCGCTTTGTTTGGAGCTTCCATCACATTTTGATGGATGGCTGGTGCTTGTCCTTTATGATACAGGAGGTATTTGGCAGCTATCAGGCATTTCGTGCGGGTCAGGAGCCGGTGCTTGAGCAGGTCACGCCATTCAGTCGTTTTATTGAATGGCTGGAGCGTCAGGATCGTGAAGCGGCCCTGCAATACTGGAGCGGGTATCTGGCAGACTATGAGCAGCAAATTATGCTTCCGCAGCAAAAAACACAGCCTAAATCCGCACAAGCAGGGGAATATGTCGGCGGAGAACTGGAATGCGAATTCCAGCCGGAACTGGTCGCTCAGATCGAACGGGTGGCGAAGCAAAGTCAGGTGACCATCAACACATTGATTCAGACGGTATGGGGCGTGCTGCTGCAAAAATACAACAACAGTCCAGATGTTGTATTCGGTAGTGTTGTATCCGGTCGTCCAGCCGATATTATGGGTGTTGAGCGCATGATTGGGTTGTTCATCAATACGATTCCAGTGCGCATTCTGTCTGAAAAGGGTGAGTCCTTTGTCGAACTGATGAAGCGAACACAGCGGCAGGCGCTGGCCTCTAATAGCTACGACGCATTCCCGTTGTATGAGATTCAGGCGCTGACCGGACAGAAGCAGGATTTGATCAACCATATTATGATATTTGAAAATTATCCGGTAGAGCAGCAGGTAGAGCAGTTGGGAAGTGGTGGTCACGATAAATTTGCGATTTCGAACGTAGTGACTACAGAGGAAACCAACTATGATCTGAACGTAGCCGTTATGCCGGGAGAAGGTATGAAGATTCGTTTTATGTATAACGCGCTCTGCTTTGATCAAATAGGCATTGAGCGTCTGCATGGACATTTTGTCCGTCTGCTGGAGCAAATTTCGCTCCATCCGAATGTTCGCGTTGAAGAGCTGGAATTAGTCACAGCGGTGGAAAAACAACAGATTACAGAAGCGTTTAATGACACCGCTGCGGTATATCCGCACAATCAGACAATCCATGAGCTGTTTGAGGAGCAGGTGGAGCGTACGCCGGATCAAGTGGCATTGGTGTTTGAGAATCAGAGTCTGACTTATCGGGAGCTGAATGAACGGGCCAACTCCTTGGCACGAATGCTTCAAGCGCAGGGAGTAGGACCCGACAAGCTGGTTGGCCTGATGGTGGAGCGCTCAGTGGAAATGATCGCAGGTCTCCTTGCTGTTCTAAAAGCAGGCGGCGCTTATGTGCCGATTGATCCCGAATTTCCGTCATCTCGTATTGAATACATGCTGGAAGACAGTAAGGCCACAGTGCTTCTGAGCAGTCGTGATCTAGTGGAAGAGCACCATTGCAACGCCAATACAATCTTCCTTGAGGATACAGAATTGTATCAGGGAGAGAGCGGCAATCTGGAGACGATTGCCCGACCAGAGCATTTGGCTTACGTCATTTATACCTCTGGATCGACGGGAAATCCGAAAGGAGTTATGCTCCAGCATGGCTCGGTACTCAACTTTATTACAGGGATGCGCGAAATAATCGACTTTGAAGCGGGCAAAACCATTTTGTCACTCACGACAATTTCATTCGATATTTTTGTATTGGAAACCATCCTGCCACTGTTGGGTGGAATGACGGTGGTGCTTGGCGACAGCCAGCATCAGGTTGATCCTCAGGCGCTGGGTGAGTTGATCGTTCATCATCATGTTGATATGTTGCAAATGACACCATCCCGGGTGCAAATGCTGCTGGGTCATGAAGCAGGCTCCCATGCGCTGCAAAGCGTGAAGGAAATAATGGTCGGGGGTGAAGCACTTCCATCCAAGCTGCTGGCAGCACTGCAGGAAATAAATGGTCTTCGCATTTACAACATGTACGGTCCTACAGAAACGACGGTGTGGTCGACAGTACAGGAACTGACTCATGCCAATCAAATTAATATTGGACGTCCTATCGCGAATACGGAAATGTATATCCTGAATGCGAATGATGGATTGCAGCCAATCGGTGTGCCGGGCGAGTTATGTATTGCAGGAGAAGGCTTGGCGCGAGGGTATTGGAATCGTGAAGAACTGACGGCCGAGAAATTTGTGATTAATCCGTTTGCAGACGGGAAAGCAGGCTATGAGCGGATGTACCGCACGGGCGATTTGGCGAGATGGATGCCGGACGGAAACATCGAATACTTGGGCCGGATTGACCATCAGGTGAAAATCCGGGGGTACCGGATTGAGCTGGGCGAGGTCGAATCGCAATTGCTGAAGGTGGAGTCGGTACGAGAAGCCATAGTTATGGCTCGTGCGGACGAAACAGGCCAATACCAACTGGTGGCATACTATATTGCGGAGCAAGAACTCGAATCCAGCGAGCTGAGAAGTGAACTGGGGCGGGAGCTGCCAAGCTATATGGTGCCTTCATACTTCATTCAGTTGGAGCAGATGCCACTGACACCGAACGGTAAAATCGACCGCAAGGCACTGCCGGCACCGGAAGGCAGCCTGCAAAGCGGAGCGAATTATGTAGAGCCGCGCACCGCGCTGGAACGGACACTTGTTGCCGTCTGGCAGTCCGTCCTGGGCGTGCAAACCGTCGGTATTTTGGACAATTTCTTTGATCTGGGCGGCGATTCGATCAAGGCGATTCAAATCGTATCCCGTGCGTTCCAGGCAGGCTATAAGCTAAACATGAAAGACTTGTTCAAATATCCAAGCGTGAAGGAGCTGGCTCCGCATCTGCATTTAGCGGGCAAGAGAACGGCCGAGCAAGGCGAAGTCACAGGGAAAGCGATGCTGACGCCGATTCAACACTGGTTTGCGGAACAGGAGCAGGTGGACGCGCATCACTTTAATCAGGCGGTCATGCTGCACCGGAAGCAGGGCTTTGACGAATCCGCTCTGCGTCAGGCGCTCATCAAGCTGGCGGAGCACCACGATGCACTACGGATGGTGTTCAGCAAGACAGAGCAGGGCTATGAAGCATGGAGCCGCGGATTGCAGGAAGGCGAGCTGTGCCACCTGGACGTGCTGGACTTTAGGGATTTGACGGATGAAGCGGTGCTCAGCGCAGCGATTGAGGGGAAAGCCAGTGAAATTCAAAGCAGTATTCATCTGCATGAAGGACCGCTGTTTAGAGCAGGTTTGTTCCACTGTGCAGACGGGGATCATTTGCTGCTGGCGATTCACCATTTGGTAGTAGACGGGGTATCGTGGCGCATTTTGTTTGAGGATTTGGCTACAGCCTATGAACAGGTAGTAAATGGAAAAGAATTACAATTACCTGACAAAACGGATTCCTTCCGTTCCTGGTCTGAAAGACTTTCCACCTATGCGGATAGCGCGGCAATGGACAGTGAATGCGCCTACTGGGAGCAACTGAACGCATCTGCCTTGGTCGATCAAGTACGGTTGCCTGAGGATCAAGCGCAGGATGGCGAATTTACCTTGGCTGACACGGATACAGTGGTCATCAAGCTTACGGAAGAAGAGACAGAACGGCTATTGAAGCAGGCACACCGCGCATATAACACGGAAGTGAACGATCTGCTTCTGGCTGCATTGGGCATGATGCTGTACACATGGACGGGTCATGAACGTAGCCTGATCAATTTGGAGGGGCACGGACGCGAGGACATTTTGCCGGATACGGACATTTCTCGCACGGTGGGCTGGTTTACGAGCCAATATCCGGTGCTGCTGGACATCGGTCGTGATCTTGATTTGTCGGGACGCATCAAACAGGTCAAAGAGAGCCTGCGTCGAATTCCGAATAAAGGAATTGGCTATGGTATTTGGAGACATCTGATTGAAGCTGGCCGGGCAGATGGTCATAAAGAAGACGCTTTGCATATGGATCAAGCAGTTGGAGGCTATGCCGAGCCGCAAGTGAGCTTTAACTATCTCGGACAGTTTGATCAGGACTTGCAAAACAGCGATATTCGGATATCTCCGTACCCGATTGGATTAGCTGTTAGTGACCGGACGAAGATGAAATACGCGCTCGATGTGGGCGGGATCGTCACGAACGGCATACTGGAGCTGGATATTCGGTATAACGGCAGGGCCTTCCGCAAGGACACCATCCAAATGCTGGCTGACCTGCTGAAAGCCAACTTGCTTGATATGATCGAGCATTGTGTCATACGGGAGCGGTCAGAATTGACTCCAAGCGATGTACTGTTAAAGGGTCTGACGCTGGAGCAATTAGACACGATTGTTGAGCAGACACAGACGGTTGGGGAATTGGAGAATGTGTATCCGTTAACGCCGATGCAGAAGGGCATGCTGTTCCATAGTCTGATGAACGCAGAATCAGGAGTGTATTTTGAACAGGCGACCTTTGATCTGGAGGGCCATTTTGAGCCGACCGTATTCGAGGAAAGCCTGAAGCTGCTGGTTAGCCGACATGCTATATTCCGGACAAATTTCTACAGCGGCTGGCATGGTCAACCGCTACAGGTCGTCTATCGCTATAAAAATCCGGGCTTCCGTTATGAGGATGTCAGAGGTCGTGAAGATGCTGTAGCTGAATTTGTGGGCCGGGATAAAGAGCAAAACTTTGATTTAGGCAAGGACGCGCTTATGCGCGTAACCGTCTTCCGTACAGGGGATAGCTCATACCGTTTTGTATGGAGCTTCCATCATATGGTAATGGACGGCTGGTGTCTGTCACTGGTGACGGACGAAGTGTTTGGTGCATATTTTGCCCTGCTGGAGCATCAGCAGCCAGAGCTCGCACCTGTCAAGCCGTATAGCGAGTATATTGATTGGCTGGAACGGCAGGATGCACAGGAAGCGACCCGCTATTGGAGCGACTATTTGGCTGGCTTCGAGCAGCAGACCTTGCTGCCTGGCGAGAACGCACAGGCCTCTGTAATGGCACGGATTGAAGATAAAGAAGGAAGCAGTAAGGCTTCAAATTCCGGTTATGTTTCGGAAAAGCTGTCATTTGTACTAGGTAAAGAACGAAGCACGGCGTTAAACCGCATTGCCAAGCAGCAGCAGGTAACGATTAATACATTGCTGCAAAGCGTTTGGGGCGTTATTTTACAAAAATACAATAATAATCAGGATGTCGTGTTCGGCAGTGTGGTATCCGGGCGTCCGGCAGACATTCCGGGTGTGGAAAACATGATCGGTCTGTTCATCAATACGATTCCGGTTCGTATTAGCAGTGAGCAGAATGCCACGTTTGCTGAAATATTACAACGAACACAGGAGCAGGCTTTGGCGTCCAGTGCGTATGATACCTTCCCGTTGTATGACATGCAGGCGCTGACTGAACAAAAGCAAGACCTGATTAATCATATTATGATCTTTGAAAACTATCCGATCGGGCAGCAAATGAAGCAGGTGGGCAGCTCCGGCGAGACAGGCGCACAGACTGGCTTCTCTATTGCCAATGTGGCACTCGCAGAGCAAACCAACTACGACTTTAACCTGATTGTTGTGCCTGACGAGGATATCTCCATCCTGCTTGAATACAATGCTCTTGTGTATAACCGGTTTGCTATGGAGCGTATCCAAGGCCATATCGACCAAGTCATCGGGCAAATCGTGAACAATCCGCATATCCGTGTGAATGAGCTGGGATTGATAACACCGGAAGAGCAGGCGCAGATTGTTCAGGTTTGGGGCGATACGGGGGCAGCTTATCCGCAGGATCAGACGTTAAGTGCGCTGTTCGAGGAACAGGCGGCACGAACACCGGATCAGGTGGCGGTGCTGTTTGGAGCAGAGACGTTGACCTACCGCGAGCTGAACGAGCGGGCGAATCGTCTGGCACGTACTCTACGTGCGGAAGGCGTTGAACCGGATCAGCCGGTGGGCATTCTGGTACACCGCTCGCTGGACATGATCGTGGGTATCTATGCGATCCTCAAGGCAGGCGGAGCCTATGTGCCGATTGACCCGGAATATCCTGCGGATCGTATCCGTTTTATGCTGGAGGACTCGGGAGCGAAGCTGGTGCTGACGCAAGCGCATTTGGCAGAGCAGGCGTCTCTGAGCTTCGATGGCACGGTGCTGGTGCTGGACAGCGAAGAAATGTACCACGAAGACGGCTCGAATCTGGAGCCACTGGCTGGTCCGCACCATGTAGCCTATGTCATCTACACCTCCGGCTCGACTGGAAAGCCGAAGGGCGTTATGGTTGAGCACCATTCCGTGCTGAACCGGATTTTGTGGATGCATGATCGTTACGGCTTGAGTGCAGAGGATACGATCCTGCAAAAGACTGCCTTCACATTCGACGTATCGGTATGGGAGCTGTTCTGGTGGTCGATGGTCGGCTCGAAGGTAAGCCTGCTGTCGGTTGGCGGGGAAAAGAATCCGGAGGACATCGTCGACACGATTGCCCGCGATAGTGTAAGCACGATGCACTTTGTGCCAGCGATGCTGCATGCGTTCCTGGAGTATGTGGAGCAGCAGCCGCAGGAAGTGATACAAGCGAAGCTGGGAACGCTGCGCCATGTGTTTGCCAGTGGGGAAGCGTTGCCGCCACAGCATGTGGCACGGTTCCAACAACTCGTGTCAGGAATCGCTGGAGCGAAGTTAATCAACCTGTATGGCCCAACCGAAGCGACGGTGGACGTATCGTACTTTGATTGCGAGCCGACGGAGGAATATGCGGTTATTCCG